>JAISNG010000125.1 GCA_031276365.1 Campylobacteraceae bacterium
AGAAGCAAATTGCGCCACCTTATAGATACGACAAGTTTTTCCACCGAAGAGATAAATTTACTGCTTGAAAGAGCTGAAGAATTTTTAAAAAATCCATCCCACGGTATTTTAAAAAACAAAAAAATTATAACGATATTTTTTGAAAACTCTACAAGAACAAGAAGTAGTTTTGAAGTTGCGGCAAAAAATTTAGGAGCTGAAGTCATCAGTCTTGATGTCTCCAAAAGCTCTTCAAGCAAAGGCGAAACGCTTTTTGATACAGCTGCAAATCTTGACGCTATGGAGCCAAACGCGATAGTTGTGCGCCACAAAAATGCAGGCGTGCCCAATATCCTCGCACGCTATGTCCATTGCCCAATCATAAACGGCGGAGACGGCTCTCATGCACATCCGACACAGGCTCTTTTAGACCTGTTTACACTGAAAAAAAATCTTGGAAATGTAGATGGGAAAAGCATCGCGATTGTGGGGGATATCAAAAACTCGCGCGTAGCAAACAGCAATATAGAACTTTTAAGCCGCTTTGGTATGAATATAATATTGATAGCGCCGCCTCACTTCATGCCTCAGATAGATATGCCAAAACATGACTGCATTCAAGACGTAATGGATAAAGTAGATGCCATCATGAGCCTTAGAACGCAAACCGAACGCCATACAAATCAGATTTATGCATCACTGAAAGATTATGCAAATGACTTTTGCATCACAAAAGAGCTTTTGGGCAAACGCGATATCATCGTCCTTCATCCGGGTCCTGTGCATAGAAATGTGGATATAGACGATGAGATGATGAGAGATGAGAGATGCAAAGCGCTTGAACAGGTCAAAAATGGCGTTGCCGTCAGAATGGCGGTGTTGGAGAAACTCATCAAGGGGGCAAATTGAGCAAAACAGAATGGGATTTAAGCGCACTCTTTAAGGATGAAACAGAACTTGAAAACTTCACGGAACACACTAAAGTAAAAGCATCAAATTTCAACAAAGTTTACAAAAATAAATTGAAAAATTTGACCATGCTTGAATTTAACGAATGCATCTGCGAATACGAAACTATTTTGCAAATGTTAGGACGCATAATATCCTATGCATCATTAAAATTTGCGCAAGATTCCAATAACGGCGCGTTTTATGCCAAATATCAAAATATCTACGCAAATTACAGTGAATATATGATATTTTTTGAGCTTGAGTTTAATAAATTAAATTCACAAATCCAAAAAACATTTATCGCTTCAAGCGGCAAATACGCCTATTTTTTAAAGGAACTCACAAAAGAGAAATCACACCAATTAAGCCTCAATACCGAAAGCGTTCTTTTAAAAAAAGAGCAGACGGGTGCGGATGCTTTTTCGCGCCTTTTTGATGAATATTTCAGCAATCTGGAGTTTTTATATGAGGACAGGAAGTTATCCGAAGAGGAGATATTAAGCCTCCTTCATGACAAAGACAGAAATACGCGCAAAAACGCAGCCGCGGCATTTACACAAGAGCTTAAAAAACATCAAAAACTTTTGAGTTTTATCTTTAATATGATAAAGCGCGACCTCAGAACCGAATGCGAGATAAGAAACTACAAAAGCGCGGAAGAACATCGCCACAAAGAAAATAAAATATCACAAAAAAGCGTAGATGCACTGATTTGCGCCGCGCAGGAGAGTTTTGGACTCGTGCATGAGTATTATGAGAAAAAACGTCTGATACTGGGATTTGACAAGCTTTATGATTACGACAGATATGCTCCTTTGGAGGATACGGAGGAGTTATTTGATTATGAAAAATCTCAAGAGATTGTCTTAGATACATTTGAGGCATTTTCGCCTGCCTTTGCTAAAATTGCGAAACAATCTTTTAAGGAGGGATGGATAGATGTGTATCCCAAGCCGTCCAAAAGAGGCGGAGCATTTTCACACTCTGCGACTACAGATACGCATCCGTATGTGCTTTTAAACCACACAAATCAAAGGCGCGACCTTTTTACTTTGGCTCATGAACTCGGTCACGCCATACATCAGTATCTCTCAAAAGACGTCGGATATCTTTTGAGCGACACTCCACTTACAACCGCAGAAACGGCATCTGTATTTGCCGAAATGCTTGTATTTGATGAAATGAAAAAAAACGCCGACAAAAAAACAAAAAGAGCGATGCTCTCGTCAAAACTCGAGGATATTTTCGCCACTTTATACAGACAGATAAATTTTACAACATTTGAACGCACTGTACATGCAAAAGAAGATGAACTCTCTTCTGACGAGTTTAATGAAATCTGGATGGCCGAGAGCGGCAAAATGTTTGGCAAAAGCGTAGAGCTTACGGAAAATTATGAGATTTGGTGGAGTTATATTCCGCATTTTATTCACACACCGTTTTACTGCTATGCATACGCTTACGGACAATTGCTGGTTTTGGCGCTGTTTGGACTTTATAAAAATGACCCAAACAGTGATTTTAAGCAAAAATATATAGAATTTTTATCAGCCGGCGGGAGTAAAAGCCCAAAAGAGCTTGTCTCTATTTTCGGATTTGATATAGAAGATGAAAAATTTTGGCAGACAGGCATAGATGAGATAAAAAAAATGGTAAATGAGTTTAAGGAGTTGTAATGACACTGCATGATTTTTTGGAAGAGAAAGAGTTTGTAAAAAGTGTACATGAGGCGCTTTTCAATATACTTTCACTGCTTTTGAAAAAAGACATGCCATTTTCCATAGTAACAAATGTTGCAAGAGTAAAATTCGCGCCGCCGCTTCCAGAGAATATCACGAAGAGGTTTCAAAGCGCGAGCGTTTTTGAGCTTGACGGATACACGCTCTCATCTGCAAGAATGGAAAACGGTGCGCTGTGCTTTGAGGCCGGATTTGGAGAGAACAATTTTGCTTCGCTTGTAAGCGTGCCTGTGGGTGCGATTTTGCAGATTTTTATCAATAACAACCCACTTTTTATCAACATGTCCATAGAAAAACCGCAAACCGCGCAAAAAAATGAGGATAAAAAGAGCAGTTACGAACGTTCGCTAAAAGCGCTTTTAAATAATCCCAAAAATAAAAAATTACTAAAAGAGTAACGCGCGTTTTTTTGACGAAACAAGCCGCCTTTAACGAGAAGTAAAACGTATATTGAGGGAGCAGTATTTACGCTGAAAAAGTTATTTTATTTTGGCTTTGATGAAAAACATATATCACAATAACGTTATTAACCGCTTGTGTAAACTTTGCTCTATGTACGGCTTGTTTTTTATTATATCTCAAGTGCGCCATTTCCTCAGTCAAACCACAAATAAAACTCTTTCACCACCCATGTAAGCAAACTAACATATCTTTATTGCTCCATATTTTCGTCATTCCCGCGCACTTTTGTCTTTCATACAAAACGAATAATCTCTTGTTATTCTAAGCTGTTAAAGCCTCTCATGTAAACCTAAACAAATTACGGGCGGGGAGTTATACCGCACAGCCGAACTGTTAAAGCCTCTCATGTAAACCTAAACCGCAAAAACATTACCATAATAATAGTTTTGTCAGACGCATGCGAACGATACGATGTTGGTCGTCGTCAGGCATTTAAATAATAGAGATATCCAAAATCTTATAAACAAGATGGAAACGCATAAGAGAGATTAATGTTTTATCGTCCATTTTTAGAATTTTATTTAAAAAAAATAGTAATCATAAGCGCGTCAATTTATTATTCCCGATTAAGTCTATAAATATGCTCTTGTATTTTTTCTTGAAATATGTTACAATCCGTTTTGTAACATACATATAATAAAGGTTTGATTTTGAGCAATATTTTAGATTTAGTCGGAAACACGCCTCTTTTGAAGCTGCAAAATATATCTCCGAAGGGCATTTGGATATATGCCAAAGCCGAATACTATAACCCAAGCGGTTCAGTCAAGGATAGAGCTGCCAAAGCAATGGTTTTAAATGGTATAAAGACTAAAGAGTTTACAAAAGATAAGATATTGATAGATGCAACAAGCGGAAATACGGGTATTGCTTATGCCATGATATGCGCTCATCTTGGACTTAAGTCCGTTATCTGTATCCCAAAAAACGCAAGTCCTGAGCGAAAAAGGCTTCTTAAGGGGTTTGGAGCGCAAATCATAGAAACAGACCCGCTTTTAAGTTCTGATGGCGCAGCTTTTAAAGCGCAAGAAATCGCCCTTAACGAACCTTTAAAATATTTCTATCCAAATCAATACTCAAACGAAGAGAATCCAAAAGCCCACTACTACTCAACGGCTGTTGAGATTTTGGAGCAGACAGATAAAAAAATAACTCACTTCGTATCTGGCGCAGGCACTTGCGGCACATTCAGCGGAACATCAAAAAGACTCAAAGAGTTTAACAAAAATATCCAAACTGTCTTAATGCAGCCCAACTCCCCTTTTCATGGACTTGAGGGTATGAAACATCTTGCTTCAAGTGCTATTAAAGGTTTTTATGATGAAACTTTTGTGGATGCGCAGATAGATGTAAGCACTGAAGAAGCGTATGACTTTACTTTGAAACTTGCGCAAAAAGAGGGGCTGTTTGTCGGCATAAGTTCGGGCGCAAATGTCTGTGCGGCTTTAAAGCTGGCAGAAACAGCGCCTCCAAATTCCGTCATAGTTACGATACTGTGCGATAACGGATTTAAATATTTGAGTGATGATTTATGGGATAAAAAATGATAATTTTAAATAACGCTTTGATAAAAGAGATAAACGCTCATGCAGAGGCAGAATATCCGTTTGAGTGCTGCGGGATAATTTTGGGTAGATTGCAAAACGGCGTAAAAGCAGCGCTTGAACTGCTTGGCATATCAAACGCAAGAGATGAGGCAAGCAGACACAACAGATTTTTGATAACAGACGAAGAGTTTGCAAAAGCCTCGTTTTATGCCGCCAAAAAAGGTTATGAGATTTTAGGATTTTACCATTCTCATCCCGACCACCCGTCTATTCCGTCTAAATATGATTTGGAACACGCGTGGCCTTTTTATTCGTATATTATAGTAGCTGTTGAAAAAGGCGAGGCTAAAGAGTTCACATCATGGGAGCTTGAAAATAACAGAACAAGATTTAATCAAGAGATAATAAACAAAGGAGAATAAGTGGCTGTTACTGTTTTAATACCGACTGCGTTGAGGCAATTTACGCAAAATTTTTCGGAAGTTGAGATTGAGGCTTCAAATGTGGGAGAGGCTCTTAAGAAATTAAAAGAGATATATCCTGATTTGGAAAAGCATATTTTTGCCGATGATAATACGCTTCGCAATTTCGTAAATGTTTACGTAAACGAAGATGATATAAGGCAAAAAGAGGGCATCAAAACCGCCGTAAAAAATGGCGATACCATTATGCTTATACCATCCATCGCGGGTGGAACAAACTTAAAGGACGAACCCCTGAGTCTCTCGAAAGAGGAGATAACAAGATACAGCAGACACCTTATTTTGCCTGAAGTGGGAGTTGAGGGACAAAAACGGCTGAAAGAGGCTAAAGTTCTGCTTGTGGGAAGCGGCGGACTTGGCGCTCCCATAGCCTTGTATCTGGCGGCTGGCGGCGTTGGAACTATAGGCATTGTAGATTTTGATGAAGTGGATATATCAAACCTGCAAAGACAGATTATCCACACTACAAAAGATATAGGACGCCCAAAAATCGCTTCGGCGGCAGATAAAATCAAAGCCATAAACCCGCATGTAAAGGTACTTACATACAATACAAAGCTCACAAGTAAAAATGCGCTTGAGATTATTGGAGAGTTTGACGCGGTAGCCGACTGTACGGACAATTTTCCTACAAGATATCTCGTAAACGACGCCTGCGTTATCCTGAAAAAGCCGAGCTTTTACGGTTCAATCTATCGCTTTGACGGGCAGGCAAGCGTATTTTATGCCGATAAAGGACCTTGTTATAGATGTCTTTATCCCGCCCCACCGCCTGCAGGATTTGCTCCAAGCTGTGCTGAAGGCGGAGTTTTGGGGGTGCTGCCTGGTATCATAGGCTGCATACAGGCAAATGAGATTATCAAATTTTTGCTGGGTGCGAAAGATTTGCTCATCGGGCGGCTTTTGACGTTTGATGCATGGAGAGTGAAATTTAGAGAGTTTAAAATCCAAAAAGATGAAAATTGCCCGATTTGCGGCAAACATCCGACTATAAAAGAGTTGATTGACTATGAGGATTTTTGCGGATTAAAGAGCTATGAGGAGGAGATAGATGAGATAAGTGCGGAAGAGCTTAAAAACAGGCTTGAAAAAAAAGAGGCGATAAATATCATAGATATAAGAGAGCCGCATGAATACGCTATTGCGAAGCTTCCCAGCTCCAAGGCAATCCCTCTTGGGCAGGTAGTAAGGCGCATGGATGAAATAGACTCAAAAAACGATACCGTCTTTGTCTGCAAAGTAGGTACAAGAAGCGTGTATGCGATAAGGGCGCTTAAAGAGGCAGGATTTGAAGGGCGGCTTTTAAATCTTAAAAACGGCGTTTTGGCGTGGGCGCAAAGCGTTGATAAAGAGATGGCTGTATATTAATAAAAATTATTTCGGAGGTATAAAATGGCAAAAGAGATTTTGCATGAAGGCTTAAGCGTAAATGCTGCGAGACAGCTTACGAATGTTACAAAAACGACGGCTCAATTTGAGTCCCTGACGCCAAAGTGGCTTACAAGGCTGCTTGACTGGAAAGCGCTTGAGGCGGCGCCCTTTCGCGTCAATAAAGTAAAAGAGGGAGAGACGCTGCTTGACGCGCTGTGTTCTGAAAAAGACCCCAACGCACCGATACCAAAAGGGTTTATAGATTATGAAACAAAACCGCGCGAATACGAGCTAAAGAGTGTTTCAACTATCCTTGAGATAAAAACTTCCATAACGGATTTGTACTCAAGTCCTTACGACCAAACCGACGAGCAGATAAAACTTGCAGTAGAGAGTTTGAAAGAGCGTCAAGAGAGTGAAATCATAAACAATGACGATTACGGACTTTTGAAAAATATAGATGATTCGCAAAGGATTCAGACAAGAAACGGTTCTCCTACCCCCGATGATTTGGACGAGCTTATATCCAAAGTCTGGAAAGAGCCTTCATTTTTTCTGGCGCACCCGAGAGCAATAGCCGCTTTTGGCAGAGAATGTACAAGAAGAGGAGTTCCGCCGCCGACAACCACGCTTTACGGCGCTTCATTTTTGACATGGAGAGGCATACCGATAGTTCCTTCAAACAAACTCTTTGTGGACGGATTGAAAAATCCCAAAAGCAAAGCGGGCAAGACAAATATCCTGCTTTTAAGAACGGGTGAGAAAAAACAGGGCGTCATAGGGCTTTATCAAGACAATCTCCAAAATCAGCATTCGCGCGGACTTTCCGTAAGATTTATGGGCATAAATGAGCAGGCGGTAGCATCTTATCTGCTCTCCATATACTGCTCTGCCGCGATTTTGTCAAAAGACGCCATAGCCGTTCTTGAAGATGTGGATGTGGGCAATTACCATGAATACGCATGATTTTAAACAACATGAGATAGAGTCCAAAATATTTGAGTATTTTTCGGATTTGGACACAAGCGGCGCGCAAAATTCAGATTTTGCCGCCGTAACTCCAAGTGTTGCTGCAAAATCGGACGTAAATGAAAATTATCTCAAAAAAGCGGCTTTTGATGCTTTTGGCGGCGGATTTTCGTTTTTGAGTGAAGTCCGCAGGCTGTATGATGAGAGCGAACAAAAATCAGCCATAGCTCCTTACACCGCGCCAAACCAGCCGCAAAACGGAACAGATATCAGCCGTTACCGAAATGATTTTCCTATCCTCTTGCGCAAAGTGGACGGAAAAAATCTTATCTGGTTTGACAACGGCGCAACGACGCAAAAGCCAAAAACCGTGATAGAGAGGCTTACATATTTTTATGAAAATGAAAACTCAAATATCCACAGAGCCGCGCATACTTTGGCGGCAAGAGCTACGGATGCGTATGAGGAAGCGCGCGCGATTACAGCTTCATTTATCAACGCTCCTTCGCCTGAAAATATCGTATTTGTAAGAGGCACTACGGAGGGGATAAACCTTGTAGCAAACGCCTTTGGGTGCAAATATCTCAAAAGCGGAGATGAAGTCATCATAAGCCACCTTGAACATCACGCAAATATTGTCCCATGGCAGCTGGTATGCGAAAAAACGGGCGCAAGGCTCAGGGTAATTCCTGTTGATGAGAGTGGTCAGATAATATTGTCAGAATTTGAAAAGCTCATCAACAGTCGCACAAAATTTGTCTCAATCACACATGTATCAAACGCGCTCGGAACCATAGTGCCAGTAAAAGAAGTGGTGCAAATAGCCCATGCACACGGCATAAGAGTACTGATAGACGCGGCGCAGTCAATATCGCATTTCCCTATAGATGTTATAGATTTGAACGCCGATTTTCTTGTCTTTTCAGGACACAAGATATACGCCCCGACAGGCATAGGAGCGCTATATGGCAAAGATGACGCACTGAAAATCCTGCCTCCGTATCAAGGAGGCGGAAATATGATAGCGGATGTTACGTTTGAGCGCACGCTCTATCAGGATGCGCCTGCCAAATTTGAAGCAGGAACGGGAAATATAGCCGACAGTGTAGGACTTGGGGCAGCATTAAAATATGTGCGCGGTATCGGCTTGGAAAATATAGCAAGATTTGAGTCCGAATTGCTCTCATATGCTACAGCAAAACTTTTAGCAATTGACGGAGTTAAGGTGATAGGCACAGCTTCTAACAAGGCAAGCGTTTTATCATTTACGCTGGACGGATTTACGACAGATGAAATCGGAAAAGCGCTTAATGCAAAAGGTATCGCTGTTCGCACTGGACATCACTGCGCCCAGCCGATATTAAGACGCTTTGGCTTAGAGAGTGTTGTTAGAGCCACTTTTGCCTTTTACAACACTTTTGATGAAATAGACGAGTTTATATCCGTCATTTCAAATCTAAAGAGATGAACCGTTTTGTGCCGTATCCAAAATGCGGCACAAAAACTCTCATATTTTTGCTGTTGTTTATCTAAATATACCATTGAACTATAAAAAGCTATAATAATCAACTTCCAACAAAATAGAGCTGACCTTAATGAGTGATTATACGCATGCATACCGAATACTCGTTGCTTGACGATGCGAATAAGATAGAGGAGCTTTGAAAATCAAGGGTTAAATCGTGCGCAATAACTGATTGCGGAAATATGTTCGGGGTAATCTATTTTACAAAACTATAAAAAAGAGGGCGTAAAAGCCTATATCAATAACGGTGATGAATTTGGCGGCAAAAATATCAAGCAGTGTTTTTACCTCTGCCTTTTTGGCAAAAATGAGACTGGCTATAAAAACCTTATGTTGAGCTATATAGAGGGTTTTGCTACTATCTGCATATAAACGGCTATATGCTCGCAAGTGGATTTTATTTGAAATATTATTTTGCGTAAAAACTCCTGCTAAATGATAACCTCTCTGTCATAACCGCGCAAAAAGCTGAAAACATCATTTATTTCGTCATTTACGCGACCGAACGACAAGCGAAGCAAATACATGAAAGCAAACGAACATTGGCTCTCCGTCATACCCGCGCAGGCGGGTATCCAAAAATACTTTTGCAAACAAATAATACGTTTAAGAAAAATATTGATGTTTTATTATTTATTCTTCTTGCTTTTATGTCTTTAATTAGTTTGGATTCCCGCTTGCCTCGCAAATATCGTTTTGCTGAAAACTCTTTGCTCATTGCGGGAATGACAGCAGGTGTGTGAATAATGGAGGAGAGGATATTTGTTTGCCGTTTACGCAGTCGTGACGAAAATGGCTGAGAAATGGTAAAGCAGTGCGGGCGCGGTTTTGCTTGTCGTTTGGCTGTGTAAATGGTAAAAAAGGACGTTTGTTTATGACAGAAACGGTACGGATGCTGTTTTGTTTGTTGTTTTGTTGTGCAAATTACGAAAGAAAGATAGTGGTGAAAATTTAATACGAAAGCAAAAGAGATAATCCAGTTTCTTAAGTGCAAATTACGAAAGAAAGATAGTGGTAAAAATGACGGAGTGTGCGGTTTTGCACCATTCGCGTGCAGATAAAATACGGCGCAATAATTTTGATAGTTTGGGTTGTTGACAATAGTGCATGTGAACGATGAAAAATGATGCAACGCCTGAAAAAGAGGCAGGAGCGTCTGCCTTGATGTGCGCGAATGATGAAAACATAATGCAGTGATTTTGATGGTTTGGACTATGAGCGCGGCAAATGACGAAAATACGGCGCAGCGAAGACAAAACACACATGAAAAATGACGCGGATATAATAAAACGGCGTTATCCTTTGTAGATGTAAAACCACAAAAATATGTCCTTTAAAAACTTAAAATATCGTATTTATCGCTATCCATGAGCTATTTTTAAATAAATGACAAAGTTACAAAAGGGACATTATTTTTGAGAATTCACAGCAAACTTTCATGCAGCTTCGTCCGTTATATGAATGCAAAAAAGCCAAATTATTTTGTGCCAAAAATGCTCTATCGTTTTGTCAGTTACGGCGGATTATTTCTTACATACTTTTATGCAGCTTCGTCCGTTACATGAATACAAACATCGTTTGGGGTTGATTGTCATTTGTAAATTTTTATGTTGTTTTGCCCGTTACTGTGGCATAAATGCTGTATTAGCATTTTCTGTGCCGTTCAAACGTCGTTTCGCCCGTTGCAGCAGATTATCCTTTGCAGACTTTCATATAATTTCGCCCGTTACTTAAATATAAAAAAAATACCGAATTATTTCGCGCAAAAAAGGTTCTGTCATTTTATCCATTACTACGCGGATATAAACAAGCGTCTTGTTCCCTCCGCATAAAGAGTATCAAAGTCGTTTTGCCCGTTACATAGATATAAACATCGTTTTGGCGGATTATCCCTTATAGACTTTCATAAACGCGCTTCTTACCTTGCAATCCTCAAGCGCGGCGTATCCTTTAGCCGTTATGCCTCCAGGGCTCATGACGGCGTCTTTTATCAAAGACGGATGCTGATAGTTATTTAACAGTTCAGCAAAACCTTCAAACAGTCCGCGCGCCAAAAATGTTGCATCGTCTCTTTTTAAGCCCTCTTTGACGCCGCCGTCTATCAAACTTTCGGCTACAAGCGCCAAAAAAGCAGGCGCGCTGCCCGCTAAAACAGTAGCTGTGTCAAGCTCTTTTTCGCTTCCGACCCAAAGCGTTTTGCCTATCGCGCCAAATATTTTTACCGCCGTCTCTTTTGCGCTCTCATCGCCCGTGAGAGTAGTCATAGATTTACCGAACATTGCCGCGATATTCGGCATTGCTCTGACATAATTATCAGCCTCTACGTTTAGTTTTAACTTCTCCAAAGTCGTTCCCGCAAGTACTGAAAAAAGCGCAGCGGCTCTGTTTTTGAGACGTTTTGCTACAGCTTCAAGCGCATATGGTTTGACGCACAATATAATATTTTTGCCGCTTATATCAACTCCGTTTTCATAAATATTTGTTTTTATTTTCGGATAACTTTTTTTTAAAGCTTGTAGTTTTTTTTCATCGCGTCCGAAAACTTCTATCTCAAAACCATGTTTCAAAAGTCCCGCTATCATCGCGTTTGCCATTACACCGTTGCCAAATATACTCAAAAGCATTTTAATCCCTTCTGTGAAATATAGAAAGGTTATTATATCTTTTAAACTTGAAATAACAAATAACAAGGTAAAATATTCATCTTATAAATTTTGGTGGCGTTACATAACATAGTGATTACATAAAATTGTAAAATTTTTGTCAAGGAAGCAGATTTATGATAAAAAGGCTTTTAGTCCTTACCGCCGTAATTGTTTTACTGTTCGGATGCGCGGGTAAGGACTCTGTACTTGAATACAACAAGAGCGCAGAGTATTGGTACAATGAAATCATAAAAGCCATTATCATGAATGATTTGGACAAGGCGGATTCGCTATATACATCTCTTGCAAGCGAACATGTAGCCTCGCCGCTTTTAAGCGAAGCGCTTTTGATGCTTACACAGGCGAATATAGACGAAGAGAGATACACGGAAGCAAATAAATATCTTGACGAGTATATCAAAAGATTCGGCAGTTCTCTAAGAAACGAATACGCAAGATATCTCAAAATCACAGCCTATTACTCATCGTTTTCGCGTCCAAACAGAAATCAACAGCTTATGCTAATGACGATAGAAGATATGAAACGTTTCATCGCTACATATCCGGATTCGCCATATATCCCAATGGTACGAACGATGCTTATAAATATGAAGCTTGGCTTAAATCTTATGAGTGAAAGCGCCGCGGAATTATATAAAAAACTTGACAAAGGCGGCGCTGCGGAGTTTTATATAGACAAAGCTGATAAAACTTATGAAAAAGAGGGCGAAATTATAGCTCCGACAACTCCATGGTATCGCAAGTGGTTTGAATAAACAAAGGAGAATTTTTGCAGCTTGCCAATTACAACTCATTTCCGGCAGAATTGCCGATTATAGCGGAAGATGAACTTTTTTTATACCCTTTCATGATAACACAGCTTTTTTTGAGCGATGATAAAAATATTGCCGCTGTAAATGAAGCGCTTGAGAAAAATACGCTTTTGGTAGCTGCGCCGACAAAAACAGGAGAGGAGGGTTCGAGGGATTTTGATGGGATATACGATATAGGCGTTATCGGCTCTATCATGCGCAAAATCTCACTTCCTGACGGACGCGTAAAGATACTGTTTCAAGGCATGAGCAAGGGGCGCATTATAAAACGTATCCAGACCAATCCTCTTAAAGGCTTGATTGAGGTTTTACATATTCATAAACCAGACGGCATTAAAATAGACGCGCTTTTGGTGGTTTTAAGAGAAAAGATACAATCTCTCTCGAACATAAATCCTGCCGCCGCTTCGCCCGAACTTTTAAAAACGATAAACGACAATAACGAAATAGAACGCATCTGCGATGTCATAGCAAGCGCGATGAAGTTGAAAAAAAACCAATCTTACAAACTGTTCATAGAAACAGACATTGAAAAAAAAGTTATAACGCTGATAGATTATATCAATAACGAGATAGAGTCAAACCGTCTGCAAAAAGAGATAAAAAGCAAAGTGCATTCGCGCATAGACAAAGTCAATAAAGAGTATTTTTTAAAAGAGCAGTTAAAACAGATACAACAGGAACTTGGCGCGGATTCTCAGCGCGACGAAGAGATAGAGTCTTTTCGCGCAAAACTGGAAGCTAAAAAGCCATTTATGAACGAGGATGCTTATAAAGAGATAAAAAAACAGATAGAAAGACTCTCCAAAATGCATCCCGATTCGGCAGATGCGAACATGCTTCAAGGCTATCTTGACTGGACGCTGGAGATACCGTTTGAAAATATCGCATCAAAAAAGCTTGACATAAAAGATGTGCAAAAACAGCTTGACACAGACCACTATTCGTTAGAAAAGCCAAAAGAGCGTATCGTGGAGTATTTCGCAGTAAAAGAGCTTTTGGATAGACGCGGTATCAAAAACAAAGAGAGCAGGGGAGTTATATTGTGCTTTGCGGGACCTCCTGGCGTGGGCAAAACTTCGCTTGCGAACTCCATTTCTAAAGCTTTGCACCGCAATTTAGTCCGCGTGGCGCTCGGCGGTTTGGAAGATGTGAACGAACTCAGAGGACACAGGCGCACATATATAGGAGCTATGCCTGGACGCATAGTTCAGGGACTTATAGAAGCCGAACAGATGAATCCCGTCGTAGTGTTGGACGAGATAGACAAAGTTGCGCGCAGTTTCAGAGGCGACCCGACCGCCGTTTTGCTTGAGATATTAGACCCTGAGCAAAATGATAAATTCAGAGATTATTATCTTAACTTCAACATTGACTTAAGCAGCGTCGTATTTATCGCGACAGCCAATGACGTATCATCTATCCCAGCGCCGCTTAGAGACAGAATGGAGTTTATATTTTTAAGTTCATACACGCCGCAGGAGAAGTTTGAGATAGCTAAAAAGTATCTAATTCCGCAGGAGATGAAAAAACATGGACTCAAAAACGGCGAAGTAAGTTTTTCAAACAGCGCGGTAAAAATCATCATAGAAAACTACACGAGAGAATCAGGCGTGAGAAATCTTCGCCGAAGAATAGCCGATATACTTAGAAAAAGCGCGAAAAATCTGCTTGTAAAAGAGGACAAAATAACCATCGGCGCAAAAAATGTCAAAGAGTATCTGGAAAAAAGCGTTTTTGAGATAGAAGAGACTGACGGTAAAGATGTTGTCGGGCAGGTGAACGGACTTGCATGGACAAGTGTGGGCGGAGATGTTTTGAAAGTGGAAGCAGTGCGCATACAGGGTAAAGGCAATATGCAGCTTACAGGCTCTTTGGGAGACGTCATGAAAGAGTCCGCCAAGATAGCGCAAAGCGTCGTCAAAGTGTTGATAGACGAGGGCAGGCTAAAGATAAAAACCAAAGAGATACCGCTTAGCGAAGCCGAAAAAAATGACAATTTTCAGCCCGAATCCAGTGAAATATATAGACGTTTTGACTTGCACCTACATGTACCCGAAGGCGCTACACCAAAAGATGGACCAAGTGCGGGAATAACGATGGCAACGGCTATCGCGTCCATATTGTCAGGCAAAAAAGTGCGAAGTGATACGGCTATGACGGGAGAGCTTACGCTCACGGGTAAAGTACTGCCTATAGGCGGATTGAAAGAGAAACTCATAGCCGCATTTAAAGCCAAAATCAAAACGGCGGTAATCCCGCAAAAAAATTACGAGAGAGATTTGGACGAACTGCCCGCAGAAGTGAAAGACAATATCCAAATCCTCCCCGTTTCACGCATAGAAGAAGTGTTGGCAATCGCATTGAGATAACTTTTCACCCGCTGCGGATGGGCTTAAAAGTGTAGTTGATGAGAGGCAATCGCGTTGAGATAACTTTTCGCCCCTCATTTTATCCTCCATGTCTATTTCTGCCCCCTTGCCATATGCGTTTCGCTTGTTGTTCGGTCGCAAGAATCCTCTCTCCGTCATTCCCGCGCAGGTGGGAATCCAAGCTAAAAACAATTTCAAAAAGTAAAATCATGAAAGAAAAAAGACAAATTTTGAAACATTAATCTTTTTCATATAATCTATGCTTGTTTGCAAGATTTTTGGATACCCGCCTGCGCGGGTATGACGGAGGAAATGCTGGTATGACGGAGAGAGTGCTGGTGTGATAAAAAATGCAAGCATGACAGAGGAAATGCAGGTATAACAGAAG
>JAISNG010000152.1 GCA_031276365.1 Campylobacteraceae bacterium
GCAGCTTGCCGCTCCAAAATCAACAACTTCGCAATTTTTATTTTTTAATATCTTTATGACGTCGGATTTTATATTAAATCCTGCATGGTCGTTTGCGATATAAAATTTCACCGAAAAAATCCTTATTTAAAAGCACTGATTATATCATATTGATAATTAAGGGACAGTTATTTTTTAATGTCAAAGATATATATTCTTCAGCTTTCATTAGCTAATATTATAAAATTAAATTTAAGGCAGGGCAGGTTATGGAAGATTTATTATCTTTTATCGTAATGAGCGGATTTGTATCAATATTGGTAGTTGTTGCCATGATAGCGTTTCCTATTATAGTTATAATTATGATAAATAACCTCAAACAGAGAGTCAAGTATATTGAAAAAATACTCCAAGCTCAAAAAATAAGCGTTTCCGATAGTATAAAACCAGAAGTAAAATCAGCGCAAACTCCAGCGCTGACGGAGACTGCAAAAGCGCCCTCATATAACGCTGTTTCAAACAGCAGTGAGCCGCTGCGTTTGAAAAAGCTCAAAAAACCGACCGCACAGCCGTCTAAAAACGAAGATACGCAGTTTAATAACGTAAGCGCAAAATTTATAAATTGGCTCTCGGACAATATAGTCGCCAAAATCGCTGTTATTATTCTCTTTTTCGGCATTGCATTTTTGCTCAAATACAGCATTGACCACAATCTTTTATCGCTGCAGATAAGAGTTTTGGGAAGCTTGATACTTGGTTTTGTACTTTTTGGCATCGGATGGCGGTTAAGAAATACAAAGAGGCTCTATTCACTGATACTTGAAGGTGGCGCAATAGGCGTTTTGTATCTGACAATCTTTGCCGCATTTAAAATATACGCGTTTATCCCTATTGCTGCCGCGTTCGGACTGCTTATTTTTATATGTGCTTTGGGCGTTTATTTTGCTGTGCTGCAAAATGCTTCAGCTTTGGCAGTATTGGCGTTTTCGGGCGCGTATCTTTCGCCTGTTTTGCTCTCAAGCGGCAAAGGCGAACATATAGTGCTTTTTAGCTGCTACACTGTAATATCCTTAGCTCTTATTATCATCAGCCGCTGGCGTTCATGGCGCGCTTTAAATCTAATAGGATTTGCTTTTACAGCCGTAGTTACGCTCTTGTGGTATTTGAAGTCTTACAAAGTAGAGTTTTACCCTGAAACTCAAGCGTTTATTGCGGTAAATTTGATTATTTTCGGTATTCTTGCCGTTTTACTTTTTATAAGACGTGAAAGACAGAGCGTATATCACAACGTCATAGATATAGCGCTTTTGTTCGGCGTACCGATTTTGAGTTACGCTTTGGAGTACCGCATACTGATGCAGTGGAGATTTGCTGCGGCTTTCGCGGCTCTGGCTTTCGCGCTTTTTTACATAATCGGTTCGTTCTGCGTATTTAAAAAATTCAAAGATGTTGGCAAAAGAGCTGCTTTGTATATGCTTGCAATCAGCATAGGATTTGCTACGCTTGCCGTTCCTTTGGCGTTTGATAATGACTTAACCTCTTTGATATGGCTGTTTGAGGGAAGTGCGATAACATGGGCGGCTTTGAGAAATAAGCAATACAAGCTCGGCTATTTCGGACTTCTTATAACTATGTTCGGCGTCATTTTAACTATGTATGAAAATCAAAATGCGTTTATTTCGTATCATTACAGTCAGCTTGACGGCGCTCTTTACGCGTTTGTTATAGCTTATGGTATTATGAGCGCTGTTTTGTTTTTTAACGCGTGTTTGCTTTACAGTTTTAAAACTCTTCATGTAAGCCTTAAAAACGCATCTTTTGTCATGCTTGTTTTTGCCGCGCTTTCATGGATATATTGGGCGTTTGGAAGTTCTGACGCGATAAGTTACTTGCATTTCAATCATGACGACGGATTTAGATATACATATTTTCTGCTTGCCTTTATCTTTTTAAGCTGGTTTTGGTATTTTGTCGGAAGAGCGATGAAATGGGAGATTTTGGAGTGTGCGCTTGTATCGCTTTGGCCTGCGCTTGTCATTGCGCTTTGGCATTTGGAAAAGTCGCTTTTGCTTGATGCGAGTTATATTTTGGCGTTTGCGAGCGCGTATGTTTATCTCTACAAAGGTTCGTTTTTTAGGAAACTTCACAAAAATGTAGAGCCTGTACTGCATATATCGCTTTTTTGGGTGTTTTTGCTTTGGATACATGGCAAGCTTGATATGTTTATTGACCCATTTATGCTGTATGAGGAGCGTGAGTATTTTGTTACCGCTCTGTTTTGCGCTGTTTTTGCGGCGGTTATTTTGGCTGTTTATGCTTTTCAGAAAAAGAGCCTTTTTCCGTTCGGCAGATTTGCGTTTGTGTATTGGCGCATCGGTTTGGCTCCCGTACTGCTTTATCTTGTTGTAAAACTTTTAGGCGCGCTCTTTATCGGAGTTTGGTGGTTTGAACTACAATATGTTCCGATACTAAATCCTTTGGAAGAGAGCATTATTTTTACGCTTATTGTGTTGAAATTTTACATTGATAGAACATTTGCGCACATCCAAAAAAGGTCTGTATTTTTCGTGTATCTGTTTTTCGCCGTGCTTTGCTTTTTGGAGATGAACGGCGTTATCTTAAGAACTCTCAGCTATTTTCTTGATATTCCATGGTCGTTTCGCTTTTTGTGGAACAGCGAAGCGGTGCAGAGCGTATTTTCTATCATTTGGACGCTTTTGGCGCTGGCTTTGATAATCTTTGCAAACAGAAGCAAAAACAGAAAAATCTGGTTTATCGGTATGGCTTTGCTGGTTATCGTTGTGGCAAAACTTGTCCTTCATGACAGCGTAAAACTTGAAGGATTGTTTAGAGCGTTCGTGTTTATAGGCGTTGCGCTCTTGATGCTTGTTATAGGATTTTTGGCTCCGATGCCTCCGAAAGAAAATATAAATATAAAAAAGGATTAGAAATGTACAAAAAAATTGTATCTGCGTTCGCACTCTTTTCTTGCCTTGCGGCGCAAAGTTCATATGATTATGCTTATGGATTTGAACTCAATACGTACAGCGGTAGCGCGTTAAGCAGAGTGAATATTCCCGATGAGGTTTATGTGCGTTCGCTTTCGCCCTCGCTTGATGATGTTGCGGTTTTCAACAAAAACAATCAGCCCGTAGCATTTTCATTTGTTGATGTACAAAAAACTGAAGATATTATGCATGAGATACCTGTAACTTTGTATTTTGTGAGTGAAAAAACGAGCAACAGCACAAGAGGCGATACCGTATATACTTATACATATTTTGTCAAGTCCGCAGACGAACGATATCCGTCGTTTTTCAAGCTTACATGGGAGAGTGCAAAGTATAATTGGGAAGCAAAAGCAGACGTTAATGTACAGTTTGAAGATGATTATGATGAAGAGAGTACGGCAAGAGGCGTTTTACTTGCCGAACTAAGAGACGTATCGGACGAGAGCAGTTTGAGAGCCGATGAGATAGCGTTGAAAAATTACGGTTACTACAGTAATATCAGGGGCTGGCAGATTGTGATAACTTCCGATACGAAAATACCCAAAATCACATCTTTAAAAGCTTACGCAAAAGAGCAGTCTGTAGAGAGGTCGTTTGCCGCGCTTGAGGTGCAATATGAAAGGCAAGCAGACGGCGGCATTGTATATAAGTTTCCATCAATCCAGCCTGTGGAGAGTGTGCATATCGGTCTAAGCCAATCCAATCTGATACTTCCGATAACTATTTTTTATAAGAACGATAACGGCAAATGGATAAAACTTGACGGGCGCATCATAAACGAAGAGGCTGATATAAAGTTTTCGAATGCTGTTTTAACCAAAGAGTTTATGATTAAAACCAACGGCAGTTTTGACGATATTCCGCAGTTTACGGCGTATAGAAAGAGAACGGATATAGTTTTTAACAGCGCAAATAATGCGCCTTTTATCTTGGCTTACGGCTCTTTTGGGGCTAAGGCTCTTGATTTGCCTGAGCGCGAATTTTTAAAAGACATAGATATTGACGATATACCGCGCATAGGAATAGGAAAAAGTATAATGCTTGGCGGCGAAAAAGCGCTTGAGGTAAAAGCCGCAGAAGAAGAGAACAGTTTTGTGCCGAAATGGGCTATTTGGGTGGCTTTGGTCATTGGCGTAGCGTTTTTGGTATTTTTGGCTTATAAATTAAGCCGCGAATTAAAAACGGACGAGAAATAACCGAAAAAGAGAGTTTTGGTTTTTGAACTTTTGGTTTTCTCCGCGCACGAATGGCAGATAGCGCCGCGACGCAGTTTTTGAGCGAAGCTGGTTTTTTTGTGTTAAGTTAATCAGTTTTGTTTTTGGCTGTTTATGTATCTTTTGTCATTTATGAAGTGAAACCTTAAGCAAAAATTATTAGCGCATATATATGCTGTTCTTTTTGCCTTTTATGTAACTGAACGCCAAACGAAACTCAAATTCCCTCACACCCCCCCCCCCACAACCAACAACAAACAAAACCGCACCTTTTCTATCA
>JAISNG010000043.1 GCA_031276365.1 Campylobacteraceae bacterium
AGACTTTTGAACAAAGAGGGTAAAATATCATGGATAGAGGTTTCGGCGCTGACAATCCCTGACGATGATTTGTCGGTAAAGGCAAGGCGAAATCTGGAAGGCTTGGACGCCATAGAACACGACAAATGGTACTGCTCCGCGTATGTCGGCTCAATTGCTTATCAGATAGAAGAGGAGTATCCATCTTCAAGCGCGAAAGTTTTGATGAAAATCAGTGAGGGCGAGAGTCAAACGGTTAAAAAAATACAGTCTTTGATGGGCGTTGTTACGATTTTGGCGCTGTTGTCGGCTTCTATCGGTGTAGCTTCGCTTTTGACTTCGGAAATTCGCAGACGCAAAAAAGAGATAGGTTTGCTCAAAGCGCTCGGCGCGGACAATCTCAACATCTATCTGCTCTTTTTGGCGGAGTCTTTGTTTATAGCTGTATGTGCAGGATTGGCAGGCGCGGTCGGCGGATATGCATTGTCTATTTTGATAGCATGGTTTATATTTTCACACACGATAAAAATCAGCCTTATAGTTTTGCCGCTTACGATATGTTTTGCTGTTTTGATAGCGCTTATCGGCTCGCTGCTGCCAATGAGAAATGTAGCTCATCTGCTTCCTGCGGAGGTTTTACATGAGAGAAAATAGAGCGAATTTTATCTTTTTTGCAAAAATGCTCGTCAAAAGCCTATCCTTAAGTGTCGGCGCGGCAGGAGTGATATTTGTATCCATTGCGCTTGGCGCAGCTATAACGGCAGCATTTATCAATATATATCTTGACATAGACTCCAAAATGAATAGAGAATTAAAATCTTACGGAGCAAATTTTATTATAGCGCCGAAAAATACTTACATGAGCGAAGAAGCATATCAAAATGCGCTTTCAAATATACAAAGCGATAGACTTTTGGGCGCATCGGCGTATCTGTACGGCATAGTCAGGCTGGAGCTTGGAAACGCCGTGATAGCGGGTGTAAATTTTAAAGAGCTTAAAAAAGCCAAACCGTTTTTGGAAGTGCGCGAGGGAAATTATATCAATCTTGATTTTGACGATTTCGGCGCGCTTGCGGGGGTTGATTTGGCAAAAAAGATGGAGCTTAAAGTCGGTTCAAGCGTTGATATGATTGGCGCTGACGGCAAAGTGATAAAAATCAAGATAAGAGGTATCGTCTCAAGCGGCGGCAAAGAGGATAGTATTTTGTTTGTGCCTTTAAGTACGGCTCAAAGTGCGCTTGGAAAAGAGGGATTGATAAATTTCGCCGATATCGTAGCGCTTGGAGACTTTGAGGAGTTGAGGGCTTTAGGAGAACGCATCAACCAAAATGCTGCTCTTACGGCAAAGCCTGTAACGGCTATTTCGCGCTCTGAAGGCGTGATACTTGAAAAGATAAAGCTTTTGATGGCGCTTGTGGCTTTAAGCGTGCTTCTCATAACATCTTTGTGTGTAAATACGACTCTTAGTTCAATTATCCTCGCAAGGATGAAGGAGATTGCACTTTTGCGCGCTTTGGGAGCTTCCAAAAAGAGTATCGTGCGGCTGTTTGGTATGGAGACTTTTATTATGGCTTTTATTGCCTCTTTAGCTGGTGCGGGATTTGGATTTTTGTTGTCGCAGGCTTTTGGGCATGCGATATTTAATTCGGGTATTGATTTTAGATTTCTGTCTATCCCTTCGGCTGTTTTGATTTCGCTTCTGTTTGCCGCTGCCGCGTGTTTTTTGCCTATCAAAAAGTCGCTTGGGATAAATGTAGCAAATATTTTACGAGGAGAATAGATGTCTGCTGTTGTAGAACTTAAAAATATAGAGAAACGTTTCGGAGATGTAAACGCGCTTGAGGGGATAAATATAACTATAAATAAAAACGAATGGGTAAGTATCATGGGACCTTCAGGTTCGGGTAAGACGACACTTTTGAATATACTCTCATTGATGGACAATCCCACAGACGGCGAGTATCTTTTTAACGGTGAAGATGTGAGCGGATTTGATGAAACAAAACAGCTTCTGTTCCGCCGCGAAAAGATAGGGCTTATTTTTCAGCAGTTTCACTTGATACCGTATCTCACGGCTCTTGAAAATGTGATGCTGGCGCAATACTATCACAGCGCAACTGATGAAGAGGACGCAAGAGCGGCTTTGGCTAAAGTCGGACTTTCGCACCGTTTAACACACCGCCCTTCGCAGTTATCAGGCGGCGAACAGCAGAGGCTTTGTATCGCAAGAGCGCTTATAAACGACCCTGAAGTACTGCTGGCGGACGAGCCTACAGGAAATTTGGACGAAAAAAACGAGCGTGTGATATTTGAACTTTTCTTCAAATTAAAAGCGGAGGGCAAAACTATCATCTCTATCACGCACAATCGCGAACTTGGCGCACTCGGCGACAGAGTGGTGCTATTGCATCATGGACGACAAATATCGCATCATCATCACAGTCATCATAAACATCATCATGGCAAAACAGAAGGAGATATACAATGAAAAAAATAGTTTTTATAGCGGCTTTTATGCTCTCTTGTGTGTTAGCGCAGACGAGCGGCGGCGTAAAAACAGGCGAGGGCGCGCCTGAAATTTTAGCAAAAGACATGAGCGGTAAAAGTGTAAAACTTGATGAGTTTAAGGGCAAGGTTATCGTTGTGAGATTTTGGGAGAAAGGCTGCCATCACTGCATGATGGAGATGCCTAAACTTCAGGCTTTGCAAGATGAATACAAAGATGATTTGGCGGTCATCGGCATCAATTCATTCAACTCCGTAGAGGATATAAAGGCGTTTAAAGACGAGTATAAAATCAATTTTACACTCCTAAAAGACGACCTTGACATCAGCAAAAAAAGATACGGCGTTATCGTCGTGCCGACAACATTTCTCATAGATAAAAACGGTATAGTCAAAGAGAAAATTTTCGGTATGACTTCATGGGATAAGAGCAAAGAGAAAATCTTGGAACTTTTATGAAAAAAGTACTGTTTTTTATCTTTTCGGCTCTTATTTTCAGTTCATGTTCGCAAAATTTCGGCGAAAAAAACCATATAACGATAAATGGTAAAAACGGCGAAGCAGGCACTCTTAAAACGCATTTTGCGGCTTCAAACAAAACACTCAGGCTAAACAGCGGCAAACCATTTATATTCTTTTTTACCTCCGCAAACTGTGGGGCGTGCGATGAAGCAGTGCCTTACATGAACTATTTTGAGGAAAAATATGCCGATAAATTTGAAGTGGTAGGCGTCATGAACGGGGATTTGAGGTTTGATGAAGCTTTTACCTTGCTAAAGAAGAAAAATATCAATTTCAAAGTGATAACAAACACGAAATCTGTGGATTATCTTTCTCGTGCCGTAGGCGGTATATACGGCACTCCCGTGTTTTATCTATATGACAAGAACGGCACGTTGAGAGAGAAGTTTTTAGGACTTACACCGCAAAACAGACTGGAAGAAAGTATAAAAGGGATAATATAAGTTGGCGTCGTAATAAAAGTAATAGTATCTGTTTAGGGCGTTTGCTATAGAAGA
>JAISNG010000029.1 GCA_031276365.1 Campylobacteraceae bacterium
ACGGCTTGCGCATTGTACTCTCATGTGGCGAAAAGCCTTCTTATTTGGACTCTCATCTGGTTTTCGGAGACGCTCATATCTACTTTGACAAAAAAGGCAGCGGCAAAACCTATTTTGACGTAGATGACAAAGAGAGATTCTGTTCAGAAACAATCACAATCCAAAAGCTTGAAGTAAACAAATCTTATATTTATGAGATATACAACTATTCGCACTCATACTGCCGCTTTTCGCGCAAGGAAATTTGCCGACAGCAAACCGTACCAATTTTCCAAAGCGGCGCAAAAGTTTTTGTCTATTCTGGCGAATCGCTTGCAAAAACCTACTCTCCACCTGCTGACAGCAACGGCTCTTTATGGACGATTTTTAAGATTGATGAAAATGGAAAATTTATTGATATCAACGCTGTTTGCGGCGGTGAAAACAGTATGATTAAGTACAGTACGGATATCATTTACTCTAAAGAGATTTCCGCACTCATCAAACAACAAACGTCGCTTAATAACGGCGGTGCAGCCGAACATGAAAACAATCCAAGCGCTGAAAAGTTAAACAACAATGGTGAAAAACTCTATCACAGCGGCGATATAAAAGGAAGTATAGAGTATTATAAACAAGCCGTAGAGATTGACGATAAATTTGCTCAAGCATATAGCAATTTAGGGCTTGCATACAAAAAACTAAACCTTTTTTCCGAATCCACATGGGCAAACCGCAACGCAATCACGCTTGCTGAAGGCAAAAACGTAAATATCGTCCGCGCCTCATCACATTATGAAATGGCGCGGCTTTATGAACAAAACGGTGATTTCGCCGAAGCGTTAAGATATTACGAATTTGCAAAATCCGAAAATGCCGCCAACAACGCTTACGACCAAGCCATAACGCGCGTAAAGGCTAAACTTTGAAAATACTTTTTGCAATGCTCATAAGTGTCTTTACCTCTGCATGTTACGCAATTTTGCCGCCTGCGCTGATTGAACGCGGCGAAGAGAAGCTGACATTTAATGAAGCCTCCGAGAGAGAGATTTTATCATTTGCCGCTGTGATTTTAAACATGCCGCCGCTGAGCGCGGATTTTTTAGCGCCAAAACTTGAGTTAAGCGCGGACAAAATCAACATCAAAAGTGTTTTGCAAGTACATAAGCGCATATTTGACAATTTATACATGAATTATCTGGCGGCGATTAGCAAAAAGAATAAAACTGCCGCACATAAACGCTTCATAGAGACGGCAAAAAATTTCGCCGTAGATTCAAAGCGCGCGGAGTTTTACGAAGCCTATTTTTACGAACTGATGCGCCTTGCCGCGCTTTTTCCGAAAATCAGCAGTGAGATTGAGCGACTTGACGGCGTGGAGATTTTAGGTGATGAGTTCGGCGATAGAGAGTTTCTTTTGACATTTGACGACGGACCCAGCGCAAAAGATGGCTCTACAGACCAATTGATACGTCTTTTAAACGAACACAACCAATCGGCACTCTTTTTTGTACTTGGCGAAAACGCCGCTAAACGTCAAAATGAACTCCAAATACTTTATAACAATCAATATCTCGCTTCGCACGGCTGGCAGCACATCTCTCATGCCAAAACGCAAAACGCCAAAGAGTCCATCTTAAAAACTCATGAACTTTTGAGTGATCTTGCCTCATACACAAAAGTTTTTCGCCCTCCTTACGGACAGCGTGGTACGGAGCTTAGTGCATTTTTAAAAGAGCAAAATATCAGGCTTGTTTTGTGGAATATAGATTCGCAGGATTGGCAAAAGAACGTAAGCGCAAAAGCCGCCGCTGAGCGCGTCTGGACGCTCATGCTGGTTTGGCGTAAGGGCGTTATTTTATTCCATGATACACATGATAAGGCAAAAAACGCACTTCCTATACTATTTGAGCGCGCAAAGTATTCGAGCGTAACTTTCTCATCTCCGCGCGAAATATCTGTCTTTTTTGCGGCAGACAAAAATAACAAATAACAAACGAAATATCTTATGTTATGCCTGTTTTCTGGATATAACTTTGCGTATTTTTCTATTAAGAATATAAACATACAGACAAAATTTAAATCAATAGCAAGAAATATTGCTATTTTTACCGCCAATATAACTTTTTATACTGCTATTGGTTTAGTTGGTTTAGCATCTTAATATCGCTTCATTTTTAAAAACAAGCCATAACGACTTGCATATGTACTCTTATCGTTATTTTTCATGATAAAAATGTGCGGTTATTTCGCTTCAACTTCCATCAAAAGTTCGCTTTCAAACATGGACGCAGGAGATATGACAATCTCACTTATCGGGATATTGCCGCCGTAACGCTCTTTTAGTTTCGCCTTCACTGCATCGCTATTTAAGTCAAATTCACCAAGTTTTTGCAGCTTTCCGACCTCTATATCCGCGCCTCTTTTATAAATTTTCCAGACAAGTTCCGAGCAGTAAATCCTCTCATCGCTCCACTCAAACGTCAAATCATAATTTTTACCCTTCAGTTTGTCTCCCTCTTTTCTCATTTTTGCCAATGTTTGCGCACTTAAAACTACGTCTGCATTTTTGAGTCTTTTTATCACATATTTACCGCCCTCGCCTCTTTTAATCCACGCTTCAAGCGGCGTTAGCACAACGGTTTTTGACGCTTCAAGCACATAAAATTTGCCCTCATTTTTGAAAATCAATCCCATGTGTGAATATTTGGATTTGGTCGCGGCTTGTATAGCTTTGCTTTGGCTTGAAAGCGAAGTTTGAAAGATAATATCTCCCTCCATTAACTCACCGCTGCGTATCTCAACGCTGCACAGCCAAGCCAAAAACAATGCCAAAACTATTTTGTTTATTTTCAACATTTCTCACCTTTTTTATCAAAAAATAAATCACTCATCAAGCTAACGCCAAATATGGTTCAAAGTTTATATCTCCGTGCGCCGTCTTTGATATTGTAAGTTTCAATCTCCTCCAAGTCAAGATAAAAGAGCGTAAAAACAGGATTGTCAGGACTGGAATATACACTTTTAATCAGCGGCTCATCGTCCAAAACCTTCTGTTTTAAAGCGCGGTCATCAACAAATGTAACTTTGCCTGAAACGTTAAGCGTGATTGAATAATCATTTGGGTAAGTCGTAAAAGCTGCATTTGGATTGGCACGAAGCTGAGCATATACGGGCTTTTCATTGCTCGTACAAAAATATGCTTTCCTCCCGTCGCAAAAAAGCAGCTGAAACAAGCGCGAACGCACTTTTTCACCATCTTGAGTAGCAAAAACACCAAGCGGGTTTTCCTTGAATATAGCAGCATAATCTACCATCTAAATCTCCTTTTTTGTAATTGTCTGCATAAAATACATGGCGAGGTTATATCCAAATATTATCATGAAGTCAATAGTTAAAATGACAATTTTTGATATAATCATTAAAAGAAAATATGAAGGAGAGTTTATGAAAAAAGCATGCGTTAACGCGTTAGTTTTGCTCTGTTTGTCCGCTTCGTGCTTTGCCGATGTTAATTGCAAAGATCCGCAAACGCAGCTTGAGATGAACCAATGCGCCGTAGAGGAGTTCGATGCCGCCGATAAGGAGCTGAACGCGCTCTATTCGTCTTATAGAAAATCGCTTGATTCTAAAAGTAAAGCCGCGCTGAAAGAGGCGCAAAGCGCATGGATAAAGTTTCGCGATCTCGATTGCGCTTTTGAAACAATCGGATCGCTTGGCGGCAGTATGCATAACATGATATTTAGTAGATGTCTTATCGAAAAAAC
>JAISNG010000072.1 GCA_031276365.1 Campylobacteraceae bacterium
CTGCCTGAGTTGATTACAAGTATTTTCATTTATTGCTCCGTTTTTATTTGTGCTGCTTGAATAGCTGTGATAACGACTGTATTTACTACGTCTGCTACAAGGCAGCCACGGCTTAAGTCGTTTACAGGTTTTTTGAGTCCTTGAAGTACGGGACCTATCGCCAAAGCGCCTGATGAACGCTGAACTGCTTTGTAGGTGTTGTTGCCTGTATTTAAGTCGGGAAATATAAATACATTTGCATTTCCAGCTACTTTGCTGTCGGGAAGTTTGGTTTTTGCTACGGTTAAATCCACCGCGGCATCGTATTGGATAGGACCTTCTATTAAAATGTCAGAATATTTTTCCTTGACTATTTCCGCCGCGCGCCTTACTTTTTCCACATCTTCGCCACTGCCTGAATTTCCTGTAGAGTATGAAAGCATGGCAACTTTCGGCTCTATGCCGAAGCTTTTTGCCGTGCCTGTAGAAGAGACGGCAATCTCCGCAAGCTCTTCCGCACTTGGATTTTTATTGACCGCGCAATCGCCGTAAACAAGCACTTTAGTATCAAGACACATAAAAAATATACTTGAGATGATAGATATACCTGGCTTTGTTTTTATAATCTGCAAAGCAGGTCTGATAGTATCTCCTGTTGTATGTATCGCGCCTGATACCATACCGTCTGCGTCTCCTTTGTAAACCATCATTGTTCCGAAATAACTGCAATCTTGCATTATTTCGCGTGATTGTTCCAGCGTTACTCCTTTTGATTTGCGCAGTTCGTAAAAGTCATTTATATACTGTTCCAGAAGTTTAGATTTTTCAGGCTCTATAATAGCCGCCTTGTTGATGTCTATGCCAAGAGTTGAAGCTCTTTTTTTGACCTCTTCGGGATTCCCTAAAAGTATAATATCGGCAACATCGTGCTTCAAAATTATCTCGCTTGCGCGTAAAATTCTATCGTCATTGCTTTCAGGCAGGACGATTCTTTGTCTGTTTTGTCGGGCTTTTTCAAAAAGTATATATTCAAACATAATCGGCGTCATAGTTGCAGGTATGTGTGCTGTGTCTATAACTTTCTCTACCTCGTCTATTTTTACATGTTTGCCAAAAAATTCTGAGATGAGAGCAATTTTGCGTTCACCGTCAGGCTTAATCTGCGTCCTGATATCTTCAATGTTGAAACTACTTAACTCTTCTACTTCAGGAATCATATATACAGGTACGTTTGTTTGCAATAATTCATGCCCATTTGTCTTTAACTCTTTGAGCGTATTTGTATCAAGACGGTTGATGAAAGTACTTAAATGCGCGCAGTTTGCTTTTTTGATTATATTGGTTTGTATGTTTATAGCTTCAGCTGCTTGCACACTGCCAAATCCTTTGCCATTTATGATATTAACAACAGGAGCGCCTAAATGTTTCGCGAATTCAAGATTGATATCAAAATCAAAAACAGAGGATAGAAAAGAGCGTTCAATGCCTGCGCACAAGACGAAATCATATTTTTTTTCAAGCTCTTTGAATTTGGCTATGAGGTTTTGTGTCAATTCGTTCAGTTTACCTTTAGCGGCAACTGATTTTATCTCATCAAGAGTAAAACCGTAAGCTTGTTTGGCGCTTATATCAAGTTTATAATGTTTAAGCATGAACGAAGTTATGTCATCGCTATTTTCCACAAGAATTATTGGTCTGAAAAAAGCGATATTTTTGACTTTACGCCTTAAAAGATCCATGAAGCCCATGCCGATAAAAAGGGTACCTGAAGAAGGTTCTAATGAGGTTATGTAGAGACTCTTAATTTTCATCTGACGTTCCTTTGTAATTATTAAAAAACTTTTATATCAGTTATGTATAACTAAGAAGTATTATACGAAAAACATACTTTATGTTGAGAAATAAAGTATGTTTTTTAAAGGCGAAGTAGAAATAGTGTAACTATTTGTAATAAAACATATAATTGTGCATAAGAGTTCATATTTAAGTTTTGACAGCTGAACTCAACTCCCACATAGGCAGAAATATGCCAAGTGCCATAAGTAGAACCAAACAAGCTAAAAATGCCAATAAAATAGGCTCTATATAGCTTGAGAGATTGTCTATAATCTCGTCAAATCTGCTTTTAAAATACTCTGTAACTTTAGAGAGCATCATATCAAGCGTGCCGCTCTGCTCGCCAGCTTGAATCATCTGCACGAGCATATTTTCAAAAAGCTCGGTTTCTCTAAAAGAGTCTGTCATGGAGATACCTCTTTGGACGGATACCTTAACTAAAGAGAGCTTATCCTGCAAAGCAGTATTTGTAACGGTCAAAAGTGATGTTTCCAGTGCTTCAACCACAGGAATACCTGCGCGGATAAGCTCAGAGAGGATAAGCGTAAATCTGTTCAAATTGGAGTAAAATATAATTTTTCCTATCAGATATGTTTTTAACAAATATTTGTCGCACTGTGCATGAAATATGGGGTTATTTTTATATGATCGGGAGATTAAAATAAATGCAACTACGCCAACTCCCAATATGTAAAGACCATAGTTGTTGACCGCATATTCTATGCCAAGCAATATTTTTGTCGGCAGCGGAAGTTTATCACCAGCGCCCAATTGTTCAAATATTTCTCTGAATTTAGGTACGACATAAACCATCAAAATAGTAAATGCTATCGTCATTGCCGTAATAATCATTATTGGATATCTGATAGCTTTTTTAAATTTCTTCTTATTTTCATTGACCTCTTCGAGAATATCGGCAAGTTTTTTCAGTGATTCCGCCATGTTGCCTGTGCTTTCACCAAGCTCTATCATGGCTATACTCACATCTCCAAGTTCCTCTTTAAAGTTGGAAGCCGAAGCAGTTAGACTAAGACCTGCATTTAAATCGTCATCCATTCTGGCAAAAATTGCCCTTAATTTCTCGTCTGCCGCTGCTTTTCCTACCTCTTTGACACTGTCATGTATAGGAATACCGGCATTTGACATAACTGCAAGCTGTCTAAATGAAGCGACAAGAAACTCTGTTTTAACACTTCTTTTAAATACAGCGCCTAATAAGTTATTTTTTAACTTTTCAAGCGTTTCGTCCAAAGGAGCGGTTGTTTCCGTAATCTTTATGATTGCGCTTTCAGGATTTCTTGCTTTAAAAATCCTTATCATATCTGCTCTGCTGGCAGCCTGTAAAACAGTCTTTGATTGTTTGCCCTTAATCGATGATACGATTTCAAAATATTTTAAATTCATGATTTTGCCACCCTCAATACTTCATCTACCGATGTTATGCCTTTTGCTGCGCGGATAATGCCGTCCTTAAACAAGTCCATAAATCCTTCAGCATAAGCCTGCCTTTTAATATCGTCTTTTGTTGCGCCCTGAGCAATCATGCTCGCGATTTTTTCGCTGACGGGTAGAATTTCCGATATCATCTCTCGACCAAGATAACCTGTTTGCGAACATTTTTCGCATCCTACTGCCTTGTAAAATGTATAATTTTCTGGAATAAATGGTTTTATTTTATTGAGCATATTTGTTGGTATGTTGATTTTTGTTCTACAGTTCGGGCAAAGCTTTCTTACAAGCCTTTGTGCTTCTATTGCTATCAAAGCGCCGCTTATCAGATATGGTTCTATGCCCATATCTATAACCCTCGTTACTGCGCTTATGGCGTCATTTGTGTGAAGTGTCGAAAAGACCAGATGTCCTGTAAGAGCTGCCTGCACAGCAATACGAAGCGTTTCTTGGTCTCTAATCTCACCTATCATTATAATATCCGGGTCTTGCCTTAAGATTGAGCGCAGTGCTGAAGCAAACGTGAGATTTGCCTTTTCGTTCACATGTACTTGCTGTACGAGATTGAGTTGATATTCTACAGGGTCTTCTACCGTGATAATCTTTGTTTCAACATTTTTAATAGCATTAAGAGCCGCGTAAAGAGTTGTACTTTTACCGCTTCCGGTTGGTCCTGTAACTAAAATAATACCATAAGGCACTCTCATCGAGCGCGAAAATTTTTCATAATTTACGGGATGCATGCCGAGATTTTCAAGCTTAATCATAATTTTTGATTTATCTAAAATTCTCAAAACTATTGACTCTCCAAATAGCGTAGGCAGAGCAGAGATACGAAAATCATACTCCTTGCTCAATATTTTGGCTGAAAATCTGCCGTCTTGCGGCTTTCTTTTTTCTGCTATATCCATGTTGGATAAAAGTTTGATTCTGGAAGAGAGAGGCGGGTAAATATCCCTTTCAAATAAAAAAGTTTCGGCGAGCATGCCGTCTATTCTGCTTCTTACCATACAGTTTTTTTCCGTAGGCTCTATGTGAATATCGCTTGCGCGCGAAAGAATGGAAGTTTTCAATATGGCTTCTATAAGTTTTAATATGGCAGACGACTCTTGCGGATTATCGGCGGTGCTTGTTGTTATTTCGCGTCTTATTTCATTGATGATACCGTTTATGCTTTCACTGAGTTCTATTTTATTAAAATATTTTTCAATCAAAGTCGGGTCGGCTATAACTGCTTTGACCATTTTTCTGTTAAAAAGTCTTTGCAAGCCGTCAATGGTTGCCATATTTGAAGGGTCTTTTACTGCGATATATATATTTATATCATCTTCTCTTACAGGCAGAGCGTCATATTTTTTCAGTTGTGGAAGCGCAACTTTTTTTGACAACTTATAATCAATATCTATAGAGTCCAAATCAATATATTCAAGTCCGGACTCTTTTGCAAGAAAACTTAAAAATACCTCTGATTGTATGCCGAATTCGTTTGAAATATCATCTAATGTAATCGTTCCGCTTTTATAAAATCCCAAAAGCAAAATGAGCAGGTCGTCTTTTGAAAAATAACCGTTATTGATTAAAACCGAACCAAGAGAAGAGTCATCTGCCGAAGCCTCGGCTGTAATGGTTTCAGCTGTTTTTTCATCAATAATTCTGTTACCGACAAGATAGTTGATAATAGCACCTGTCGCATTTGTCTCTTCCATATATAAAACTCCTTTATTTCAGCTATAACGGAAAAACCTATTTATATTCGCCGCTTCTGATATTCTTCAATAAGTTAGATGCGCTTACCGCATCTTTGGCGTAATCGGTATATATCTCCAATGCCCGTATAGCATCCTCTCTTTTGCCAAGCTTAACTTGATTTCGCGCAAACATAATCCAGCTAAGTTCATTTTGTGAATCTAATTCATTGGCTCTTAATGCCCATTCCAATGATTTTTTATAATCTTTTCTTTCAAAGTATTCTTCGGATATCATTGTAGCAAAGACTACATTATTTGAAGCTTCAAATTTTTTTATCAACTCTTCTATGTTGGATATGTCATTTGTTTCTATAAATATTTTATTTTCAACAGGAGGAGCAATGATAGAGTGCATTCCAGGAAATTGTTCTGTTATCAAAGATGGTTGTTTGTCGTTTATGTTATTTGCTGTTTCCAAAATATCTTTTCTCTTTGCATCAGGTACAACCGTTGTTTTTGGCGTACTGTCGTCCTTAATGGTTTCATGGTTGTTGGTTGCCGTACTTTTGTTATCTGGTACGGATATATTCTCGGACGCATTAATTGTTGTAGTTGTATTAACGGTTATTATCGGTGTTTGTTCAACGATAGATGTGTTATTGTTACGTGATCGCGTTTTCACAGGTTCATCGTCAGCGCCGAGACTTTCTTTTATTACAAGAAACAGGAGAGTAACTGATGCAACAAAAAGAAGCACAAGAAAAATCACAACAAGTTTTCTAAATAAAATTTTGTTTTTATACTCTTTCCATCGCTCTTCGATTGCTATTATCTCTTCGGTTTTAAGCATGTATTAATCCTGTTGCAATCCCTGCCATCTCAATTAGTTTTTTTCTATTGATTTTATCCGACACTATTGACGGCTTGTTTGATTCATAATATTCGTAAATTTCAAATAATCTAAACAACAGTTTATTTACTGTTCTAAGGTTGCCTTTTGACAATGAAAAAATAAGCGGTATATGGTATTTGACATAAGCAAGATAATCAAACTTGTTGTGATATAAGAACTTTTTTTCCAGATATGAACGAATCTCTACCATTGTAGAATCGCCGAGTTCTATACTCTCCCAAATTCTTGTCTTGAAATAATCTTTTGCTAAAATTTCCTCTTTTTCCGTTTTATGAACTGTGAATAAAAATTTGAAGAGTCTTGTATCTGCCATCAAGCGGACTTTTTCTATCAAGTCATTAGGATAGAGCTGTGCTTCATCTAAAAGAACTGTTACCATAGTTTGTTCGGAAATTTTTGGTATTTTTGTCTTGTATACAGATAAAAACTCTTCATAGCCGCCAAAAGAAGGAGCTTGTATGGCAAATACCTCTTCAAATAATGATTTTAAAAACTGTTTTTCATCAAAAAACGGTCTTGGAAAAAAGACAATAGGATATTTGCCTCTAAGGTCACTGTATATTTTTTCCAGCAAAAACGTTTTGCCGCTTCCTGGTTTGCCGTAAAAAAGGACAAGCTTTAGCGGTTTGCTGATTGCATTGGATAGCTTGTCATAAGCGATTACGGATTTGTCAAGATTTATATAATCAAAGACTTTGCCTTCAATAAATATATTCTTGACATCCGAAAATCTATTTAAAATATCACCCATTATTTACCAAGAGATTTATATCCCAAATCATTCAATGACTTAGCTGAAATAGCTGAAGTATCATCTTCACTTACAACTCTTGGAGTAATGATAAACACAAGTTCCTTTGTCTTCGTTTCTTCCCCCGCATATTTAAATGCATAGCCAAGCAATGGAATGCTTCTAAGTACTGGAACACCTTTATTGGTATGTATAACAGAGTTTGTGATTAAACCACCAAGTACTATAGTGTCGCCATTTTTAACATTTACTACTGTTGAGAGTTTCTTTTCCGTAGTATCAGGAGCTATTCTTCTTGGTGTTGTCTGTTTTTGGTTATCTTCTACGTACTTAAAATCACTGATAGAGGGATTGATTCTTAGCATAATATTATTCTCATCCGATACCGTTGGCAGCAAGTTTAGCAAAATACCAATAAACACAGAGTAGTTGGTAACCTCTTCTGATATGACATTGCCGTTGCCGCTTCCTGCATTACTTGTTGTTTCTGTTGTTTGATAGTTTATCGTATCACCAACCGTAATAAGCGATTGTTGATTATTGAGTGTTAAAACTTTTGGATTTGAAACGACATCTGTCTTACCTTTTTCCTTCAAAAAATCAAAAATACCCTCTAACGAAAATGATGCACCAGCATTGAAAGCCACAAGTTTTGCTATGTCGTTAGAGTCAACATGTCCACTATTTCCTTTAGTGGCTGATGCCTCGCCAACTTCAAAGCTGCCGCCTGAAGTATCCCAATGTTGGTTTCTGAATGCAGAACCTGTATTAACGCCAACTATATCACTTGCTGCATCAACTATAAAACCAAGATTGAATTTAGACCAGTCAATACCCATTCTGTTATCATCATTTAACTCAACCGACAAAATTGTAACATCAATCAAAACTTGTTTTAAAAGTCTTTTTTTAAGGGCGTTGAAATAATCTTCTGCTCTTTGCAACTGTTCTTTGGTGGCTGTTATCGTTACAAGTCCTGCTCTTGGGTTGATAACAGGCGGTTTTGCAACATATATCTCTCGACCTGTATTTATAACAGCCTGTATTTCCGAGTCAATAGTCTTCCAAAAATCAAACTCCTCCTTAACTGCTATAGAGTTATCTGCCTTATCAAGTTTTTCTGAATCGCCTCCTCCCATTTCTTGCGGAGTAGCACTTACAGAAGCACTCATGGTAGCAGTTCCTTGTCTAATAGAGGTTATATAATCAACCTTAAAGCTTTTTGTCTCTAATGCAGACAATTTGAGAACACTGTTTTTGTACTCATAATTAAGATTGTTTGACGCAAGCAGAATATCTAAAGTTTCAAAGAGCGATTTGTCTTTGATATTCGTGCCGTAAAGAGGCTGATTGGCTATCTCTATTGCGGGAGCATCAGCAAAAACAATACTGAAATCACATAGTTCAGACAGTTGTGAGAGCACCTCAGTTAGTTGTACGTTCGCGGTCAGCTTGATGTTTAAATTTTTGTACTCGCACCCCTTTTTTGTCTGTAGAGTTTTGTTTTGAGTCGCCGCAAAAGAGTATTGAGGCAATAGCGTAAGCAATGCTGCACAAGCTGCAAAAGCAACACTTTTTTTAATTTGTTGTAATGATGCTATTTTCATTTTTTTCCCTTAAGAATAATTCTAATCTTTTATTATCACTGCCCAAAACAACACTTGTTTGTTTTATGGCAATAACCCTCAAACCATTTATCAATGAACCCAATTTCAGCCAAGAATTATTGACTTTGACTTTATTTAAAACTATAGCGTTTAATTGGAATGTAGGTTCCGTAGTGTTGTTACTTGTTGGTATCGCGGCTGTTTGAATAACGGCAAAAGGATTTGCCAATTTATCTACATCTTCGTCCGGAATACCAATACGTACTTCACTAATTTGGTTGAAACTCTCATCATACCGCGCTATATTTGCACTGCTGTCATCGCCGAATAAATTCAGCGTGCCGACCAATATGGCGGCTATAAAAAAAGACTTTTTCAATATAACATCCCCCATACCGCAAGTTTAATATTACTCTCAAGTATATTCGTAGTATTGCTCGCTACTGTGCTTTCATAAACATCAACTACCAATTGACTCTCTTCTAAAGCATTAATAAATTTTATAATACCGTGAAAATTGCCGCGCGCATCTATATCAATATTCAAAACCTGTTCAACTTTTCCATTTTGTAAATCTTTATTATCCTTGAAATCATTCTCTATTTTCAGGATATTAATTTTATAATCTTTTGCCAAAGATGTTATTCTATCCATAAACGATGCCCAACTTTTATCGTTAAATAGAAGGTATGAAAGCTCTTGTAGTTTTGTATCCATATAGTCGTTTTCAATTTTTGCTGCTCGTATTTTTGTCGTGCCGTCAGTAATCTGCGCATTGAGTTTGGCTACTGTATCATTATTTCTATATAGATATGACTCCTCAGCATTAAGCTCAGTCGTTATCTTGTGCAAGTTTGCCGAATTGATATTATAAAAACTTTCTGCTTTAGGAAATATGACAAAGTAAATAACGGCAACAATCACCCCTATAACTACAAGATAAATCAGATAAACTTCACTTATCTTTTTTGCGGAAAGATAATTGTCCAATTTGTCTATTAGCGTGTCGTCATGCATTGTAACATCTCCATATTGATATTATTTTTATCATTTTCATGCTATTTTTCTCCCAATATTTCCATATGGATATCACTTCTATATCTGCTTATATTGGCATCTTTAACTATCTCTTTTGTTTTTATGCTATATTTTCCAGTATTGGCTATAGTATTCATAAGTTCCGTGAAGTGTTTTTCATTTGAACCTACAAGTGATAGCACTATGGTATTGTTTTGTTGATGTATCTTTTCTATCTTAACTGTGTTATTATTTGCAAGAGATGTAAGGTCGGATACAACAGCGGCTTTCATTGAATAATCCACTCTTTTACTGCGAATCTCAGCGATGAGGTTATTTCTTGTTTTGAGTATGGTGATTTCGTTTTGTAATTGTGCATTTACCTCGTCATTTTCCCTTGTTAGTGTGGCAATTTGACCTCTTAATGCGTCAGCCGCCGGTTTTATTTCATCAATATACTCTCTCTCTTTTATATTATGAGCTATCATTTTATATGTGCCAAGACCGTATTGATAAGCAGGATATAACAACGATATCAAAAGCGAGGCGGCTATAACACCGAGAAATTTACCGGCAGGTCTTTTTGAAAGGGGGTCTGGACGCTTAAAAATAGTAAAATTGGAAGCTTCATTTGTATCGGATTCCGTGTATAATTGAGCAGTCAAAATCATCATCGTGTGTATCTGGTCTATATACTGCTCTTTTGAGTTAATAGCTACGCTGAAATTAAAATCAAGCGCTTCTACGCCCATATAGCTTTTGGCATATTCGTTCATACCAAATATTATGCCAATATCAGTACCTATATAAACTCTTGATATTTGTGAAATATTGCAATATCTTTTTGCGTAAACAGAGATGTCATTTATATACAAAAATATCTCGCCAAAGAGTTTCATAAACTGTTGCTGATATTTTATCTCGGTCGTATTTAATCCGTCTTTTTGGAGCATTGCAAAAAATGTATTCTCATCAACTCTTTCGCCAAGCATTGCGCAAAATCTTTCGTTTATTTCACGAAGCGAATAACGTAATGATTTGGAGTACAGATAGTGTCCGTTTTGATAGAGCGCTAAAAATGCGTCGTTTTTCTGAAAATAGATAAAACACTCTGCGCCACCGTGCTGGTCTATAATACCTTTTTTATAAAGCGAACCGATAAGAAACGGAGCGGCGGTAATATAGTCAATATAGGATATCTTTCGTCTTAGTGGTGAAAAGTTTTGCGTCATCATTTCAGTACTAACAGCAAATACATCATATATGTAATTCTTCTGGTCGCTTGCCGAAGCAACTGTTTCTATGTAATTAATCTTATAGTTTATAGAAGAATCCAATCCCAAATCTTCATACGCTTTTATCTCAAGCGCATCTTTAAGGTCGCTTTCGGGAATACTTCTGCTTACTTCAAGTGTTCCTGAAATGATATCTTTAG
>JAISNG010000133.1 GCA_031276365.1 Campylobacteraceae bacterium
AAGTCGCTCACGGCTCTAAGTCCCCTTATAATCACGCGTATATTTTTACTTTCGGCAAAATCTACAAGTAGATTTGAAAACGGCTCTACAGTAACATTTGATACATCTTTTATCGCTGCCCTTGCCATTTCAACTCTCTTTTCAAGTGAAAACATCGGTTTTTTGTCATCGGAGATGGCAACTGCCACCAAAACATTGTCAAACAGTCTTCTGGCGCGTTTTATTATGTCTATATGCCCGTTTGTTATCGGGTCAAAAGTGCCAGGATATATCGCCGTTCTCATCATTTTTCACCCCATCTTTTATATAGTGAGTTTGAGATGCCGAGCAAATCAAACCACTTTCCTATCAAAAATTTTTCCATATCTTCCAAAGTATTAATATTAGCATAAAACCCTGCTATCGGCGGCGCTATTATGATATTAAGAAGCGAGAGTTTGTGCATATTTTCCAAATCTATCGCGCTGTAGGGCATTTCACGTGGAGCAAGGAGTAGTGTTTTTCTCTCTTTTATCATCACGGCAACGCTTCTTGTGAGGAGATTGTCCGCTATGCCGCAGGAGATTTTCGCCAAAGTATTCATGCTGCATGGAATTATCGCCATCATATCTGCACCAAACGAACCCGAAGCCGTGCATTCGGCTATATCGGCGTTATCCAAAAGATTAAAACGCTCCTCTTTTTGGCTTACAATTTGCGCATTGTCGGTAGCTATCACAAAAGCCTTGTACTCTTCTGGCAGTGCGCGTAAAAATTTCAATCCCAATCTCACGCCGCTTGCGCCCGATATACCGACAACAATCTTTTTCATTTTTCACCTTTGGCAACTTTAGAGTTAAGGATTTTACATTTTATGAGATTATGATTTGCTTATTGAAGATTTTACATGGAAACGTCTTGATTACGAAACCACATACATGCTGTATTTTTCGCATTTTATGTATAAAATTTTGTGATTTTAAGAGAAGTCTGCCGTTTTGACTTGTTTTTTTTTTTTTTGAAATATAATACGGGAAAATATTTTGTTTTTTGAGTGAAATTATAAAAATCTTATTAATAGGAGGCTTTTATGAAAAAGCTGTTAATGATTGTTGCGCTTTGCGCTTTTTTTGTCGGCTGTGGCGGAGGCGGCGGTAGTGGTTCAACTGATGATGATAGTACATCATTAAATTATAATGGCAACTTATTTAGTTGTGTATATAAAGGTACGTCTTGCATAGATAGTGAACATTGTGCTGTAACAAATGCAGTTAATAGTATTGGTCAAATAACTTGTAAAGAAAATTTACAAAGTGTAAGTTTTTCAGGTACAACTACATCGTGTTATTTTGCAGGAGAAGTTTGTACTGAGAGCAATTATTGTACAATTACATCTCAAGTTGGCGATGTTGGCTTTATAGAATGCAATAGGTAATGCTTCATAATGAACGAAAAACCTCGCTCTACAGAAGTTCCCTGCCAATAATATCTATTTTTCCTCACGTATGTACACTTAAACGTGCGTGAGATTTTATCTTTTTATCTCGCAGCGTTTATCGCAATTGTCGTTATGTATTATATAAAATTTAAAATCTCTATCAAATGCCCGTCGTTTCGCGCAATTGCAACAAAAATTTTAAAGATATTCATAAAAAGAAAGAACGCTATAATGATATTATATATAATTATTTTAATTTTTATCTGTTTTTATAGTGTTCTAAAGCAAGACAATTTATACTCAAAAAATGTGTTATTTTTGCATATTTTCCATCATCATTGCACAAATTTCGTCATTTTCGTGATACGGTGTCAGTTGTCATTCAAGTAATTATGCCTAATCCTATTATTACTCTAATGGAATTTTCTTGATACAGCGTCGGTTGTTATCGCGAGAAATGCGGGAGCGACAACCAATTCCGCCACTTCCATGAAAACGGAAGTCCAAAGAAAATACTAAAAAAGTAAAAATACCAACGTTTAATCTCTCTCATTTATTTTTGACTGTTATGGCTTTTAAAACTTTTTTATTCATTTATGAATTTCTTTTGGATTTCCGCATTCCTCACGATGATAACTAACGTCGTATCCGTTCACGCAGGAATGACGTAAAGAGAACACGAAAACGACAGATAATAGCCTAATGAGTAAAAAGGATGCGAAAATGACGAAACCAATAGTTTTGTATTGTTTGCACATAAATTATAATGTGAACAGGTTATTATTTCCTCTCAAAACAAAAACAGCTGCTAAACAGCTCTGCCGATTAATTTTAGCCTTGCTTGAGTGTTTTTCATCTCTATTTTATTTACAGCCGTAACCTTTGTCATTGTAAACTCAAGGCTTTTATCATCAAGCCTGACGGTTTTTGTCTTAAAATCCCCGCTTTGAATATACGGCACAAATTGGATGATATCGGCATCTTCGTCTCTTATATAGATTTTAACCGCACTCTCGCCATCAATCGTATAATGCACTATATCGCCGACATTGATTTTCGCATCCCGTTCGCAGATAATCTCATCTCTATCTTCAATTTCTGGCGACATATTGCTGCCTTTGGCTATTAGACAATAGAGTTTATCTATCTTTGCATTGCCCCTATAAGGGGCGAAGCCCTCGATTTTTTCGCGGCATAAACCTCCGCCGCAATTAACAAAGGCTATTATCGGCACTTTTTTTACCACCGTTGTCTTATCGTCATAAAATGAGTTTAAATCTATCCTGTAATACTCCGCGATTTTTGGAGCGTATTTTTCTGGGATGCTCTCTCTTGCGACCCAATTGCCGAACACTTGAGCAGAAACTTGCAAAAAGTTTGCCAAATCAATATTTTTTGTCCCCTCATGTTTCATCAACTCTGATGTCGCTTCAAATACTCTGTTCATGCACGCTTTCCTAATCTTTTTTGCTTAAAATAATACACACATTTTGTTTATAACGTTCTGAAAGTAAATCAACAAAATGTTTATTACAAGGGCAACATTATACACATTTTGTTTATATGTATTTGCAAGATTATCCGTATTCATGTATGAGCGGTTCTAAAGCCCTAAATAAAGGCTTTAAATTGAGATTTTACATATTTTAAAATGTGGTTTTGAGAGTTAAAAAGTGTATTTTTGAAGATTATTTGATATCTTTTTTGAAGTATGCCACACCGTTAAATACAACTACTGTTTCGCCCTTTTCGTCGCTGACAATGACGTCGTAATGCCCTATGGTTTTATTTTTGCTGACCTCTTTTGCTTCGGCGTAAAATATACCGGGGTTTCCCGCGCGTAAAAATGTTGCCGTCGTGGACATCCCAACTGCACACGCCACGCCCTCCATCTCGTCCGCTGCCGAATTAACAGCAAGTGCAAAGGCATAATCAGCCAGCGTATAAGTTACACCGCCTTGAATGCGCCCTATGCCGTTCAGACAATGCTCTCCGCACTCCAAGCTTACTTTGGCGTGTCCGCCGCCGACCTCCAAAATCTTTATACCCAAAAAGATAGCAAACTTATCCTGTTTGACCAAATCAACGGCTTTCATGCAAACCTCCATGTGAAAAATTGCAAATATTATAACGATAATTTTTTAAAGCAGAGGTGAAAAATGGAGCGGGAAACGAGGTTCGAACTCGCGACCCCAACCTTGGCAAGGTTGTGCTCTACCACTGAGCTATTCCCGCTTACAAAGATTGGAATGATATCAAAAAAAAGCTGATATGTAAAGAGTATTTTATAAAAAATAGAAAGAAACAGTCTGCTGTTAAAATATGTAAAATATGCTTTTAAGAGCGATATTTAGGATATATTTTTATTTCAAGATTACTGTGCGTTAATTAAATCAATATCTCAAAACAAAGAAGAATCCGTTGGATTTTATGGGGTTGAATTGGCAAATATAGAGTTTGGCGACAGCGTAGTTGTCATCGGCATATGACCTGTAGAACTTATGACAATTGCGGGCGCGGCACTGAAAAGGGGGCAGGGCGTCTCATCGCCGTTGGTATGCAAAAAGCGAGCATTGAAGCGGCAAAAGTTTACGGCGCGATAGATATCGTCAGTTACAAAAACGGCGATATTGTAAAGCAGATAATAGATATGACAAACGGTGGCGTAAAAAGAACGATTATTGCGGGCGGCAATGCCGAAACTTTCGCTCAAGCCATACAGATAACGCTTCCAATGGGAGCGATAGCAAGTATAAACTTTTTTTGATTAAAAGACACACTCTCCATGAACACCGCAATTTTGGGGCTTGGCATGGCAAATAAAGATATTCGTAGCAGCTTTTGCCCTGAGGCAGAGTGCGGATAGAACATCTCTTACAATTAATCAAACATGGACGCATTGACCAGACGAAGATTATTACGTATAAATTTTACGGATTTGACAAGTATAGAAGAGGCTTTTCAAAACTCTAGACCTTATCAATTGTATATATAGACTGAAAAGTCAGTCTAAAAATTAACCAAAAAAACAGGTGCGAAAAAAGTTGGATAAATCAGCCAAAACGCGCCCGTTTTAAAATATACGTAAAAATACACAAAAAAGAGTTAAATAAAAGAGGAGATTATTATTTTTGCATGAATGATACGACGTTTTTTCGAAGAAAACGCATATCGTGAAAGGGGCTGGAATTCAAAAAAACGAAAAAAGCACAAAATCAAAAAAGGATAAATTGCAAAAATTATAAACATAACAAACGTTTTTTAAATTCAAATATCCTTCTTTGGATACCTGTTTTCACGGGCATAACGGAATGAATTGTCGTTCCCGCAAGTAAACGACAGCGAAGCGTATATCGTTAGAAAATGTGGAAATACACCACATAAGACAAAGTAAAATCATAAAAAAACAAAAAAACCTAAAACTTCAATCTCTTTTATGAACGTATTGTCTGTTTGCAAAATTTGATACTTGCATTTCTTCACAATTGACAACGCGTGTACGAGTATAGAAAATAATGCGCAAAGAAAAATGGCGGAATTTATCTTACTGCCTGCAAAAGCGCAAAGCCGCCGATTGCAGATATTTGCAAACTGTAAACGAGTAAATCTACTCTGACAATCTTTTGATTTTTGCACCCAAAGATGATAGTTTGCCTTCCAGATTTTCATAACCTCTGTCAAGATGATATATGCGGTGTATTCTTGTCGTCCCTTCCGCAACCAAAGCCGCCAAAACCAAAGCCGAGCTTGCCCTCAAATCAGTCGCCATTACGTCGGCTCCCGTCAGTTTCGTCGGTCCGTAAACAGTTGCGGTATGGCTTGTCAATTTGATATTTGCCCCCATACGCGAAAGTTCACTCACATGCATGAAACGGTTCTCAAAAAGCCTCTCGTCAATGACGCTCGCACCATCAGCTTGTGTACAAAGAGCCATGAACTGCGCCTGCATATCGGTTGGAAAGCCCGGATATTCAAGAGTTTCTATATCGGCAGACAATATCTTTTTGCACGGTTTTATCGTGATGGAGTTTTGCGTCTTCGAAATCTCAAATCCCATAGAATTTAGCTTTGAGATGAGAGATTTCAGATGTTCTGGGATAACATTTGCAAGAGTAATCTCAGAATTTGTGATAGCTCCAGCGCAAAGATAAGTCCCTGCTTCAATCCTGTCCGCGATAACGCTAAAATCCGCGATATCAAGCAATCTCCCGCCACTGCCTTTTATCTCAATCTCCGCGCTGCCGATGCCTTTTATCTCAACGCCGCTTTTATTTAGTATTTCGCACAACTGCACGACTTCAGGCTCTTTTGCCGCATTGCTTATGACCGTCGTTCCATGAGCCAAAGCCGCCGCCATGATGATATTTTCACTTCCCGTAACGGTGATTTTATCAAAAACTATGTTTGCACCCTTAAGACCGTTTGGAGCTGTGGCTATGACATATCCCTGCCTTATATCAATATTAGCACCCATTATTTCAAGCGCTTTTAAGTGCAAGTCAATAGGGCGCTGACCTATCGCACAGCCTCCAGGAAGCGAAACTTCACAGTGTCCAAAACGCGTGAGCAAAGGTCCTAACGTCAATATTGAAGCTCTCATCTTTCGCACGATATCATAATTTGCACATGTAGAGTTCACGCTGTTTGTATCCACCGTTGCACTGTTTTCTGTGAAACTTTGCACCGCGCCTAAATTTTCCAAAAGCTGTAGCAAAGTCCTTACATCTGCTACATTGGGAACATTGTCTATTTTGATAGGGCGACGGCTAAGAAGCGCGAGCGTTAAAAGGGGCAGGGCGGCATTTTTTGCACCAGATATCGCCACTTTTCCGTGCAATTTTTGAGGTCCTTTTATCTCCAAAAAATCCATAAAATCTATCCTTATTTTTGATGCATCATTGTAGTGAAAGTTTGTTTTATGTATCATTACAAATTAAAAACAGGAGATTTTTTTGAATTTTTACACAAAACAGCCTTATGCGACATATTGCATCATCGTCTTATGTTCTATTTTTTATATCTTGCAGTCCATGTATCCGATACTTGACACTTACAGCGGGCTAAATATCTACTTTATTGACGGGTTTTTCTGGCAGCCTTTAAGCACAATGTTTACACACGGACATATTACGCATCTGTTCATGAACATGGTCGTACTGTTTCAGTTCGGCTCGGTGATAGAGTACGCGCGCGGAAGGGCGTTTTTTCTGAAACTATACTTTATCAGCGGCGTCATAACATCTATTTTGTCATTTGTGTATGTGTACATAGCTTATGAACATTTTGACCAAATCATCAATCTCGTAGGCGCGTCCGGCGCGATATGCGTACTCATCGGCTGGATAGCGCAAAGAGATAGTTTCAACCGCAAAGGACTCATTGTCGCTATATTACTCATCTCTTTTTTGCCGCTGCTTATAGGAATGAATGTCGCGTGGTATGCCCATTTGATAGGCTTTGGAGTAGGGTGGGCAACAGGAAAATTTTTAAGGTGAGGTTGGCGTGAAAACTATCTATTTTATAAGGCATGCAAAGTCGGAT
>JAISNG010000142.1 GCA_031276365.1 Campylobacteraceae bacterium
AGTTATTTTGAAAAACATTAAAATCTCACGATAACTACTAATGCCATATCGTTCGTATGGGGGAATGGTTTTCGCCTACCTCACGATAAAATACTATCGTTTTTACGAGAATGACACAAAGAGCATACATGTTTCACTACAAGTATAATAGTAGTTTTTTGCCTCTTATCCTTAAACAACGATATATTGTTTTTTGATGTAAAACAGGGGGATTGCCCCCCCCACACAAAGAACGTACATGTATTCCCTATAAATCCTTTTGCGCCCGCAATACCCAACTTATCCGACTGAAAAAAAATGCATGTATTCCCTATAGATATCTTTTTACGTACAAATTTTTGCTTGCGCAGGAATAACAAAAATAACTATGCATATGAAAAAATAACAAAAGTTTCTTTTTAATCTGAAGATTATTGGGCGGCTAAAATGATAATATACCACTCTAACCTGGCGCGTCAGTCGGCGGCGGAAATAGGATTAAAAATGATATAATGCCGCTTTAACGATACGATGTTAATCGCCAGAAACAATTGGAAAGGTTTTCGCAGTCAAACAACAAGCAAAACATACTACTCATAAAAACGTGCCGTACATACAAGCCAAATGAAAAATATCTAAACGTCATATTCTGCCAATGAAAATGTTTTTGCTGTACATGCAATTTCATTTACTCATATGCATTTATCCTTAAGTTGGGGAATTACGACAGTTTCGCTTACATGCAATTTTGTTTACTTGCATAAAATATCTTTCTGCCATTCTCAAATTCATAACAATCCCACAAGCCGCGATTATATCCAATTTTCTTTTGTATCTGTTTCGTCCACTTCGCGTCCAATTGCTTTGTGAAGTTCCCAGTAATAATTTACAAAACGGTTGATTACCTTGTCTGCACTCATATAAAACCCGTCCACTTTCACAGCAAATCTGTCCAAAAACTCTTTGGCATCCCTTTTGTCCAGATAGTGTTTTGCCAACTCAAGATAGGTTTCAAAGTACCATTTTATGAGAGCATCCACGCATTCATGGCTTGTGTCTATATGAAGTTTTTCACCAAAAGATAAAACCCCGCTCTCAAAAAGCCCCGACAAATGTATGAGGCATTCGCAGTAATACGGCTCAACTTCGCCCGTCCTCTGCCACGCGATGAGAGAAACAGAGCGTTTTATAGTATCGCTTATCACATACGCCAACAGCGCCTCATCGGCATCTTTGAAAAACGCGCAAAGCCCTCCCGCAGTAGCTTTGAACTCCTCTATATTTTTAAAAACTCCGCTGACATTCATTTTGCTTTCGGTGTCGTCATCTATCCACAATATATGCCCAAACTCGTGTCCTATCGTGGCTATCTCATACACTTTGTGCCAAATATCGGGCTTTTTGAACACGAGCTCCCGTTCGTTTCTTATAAATTTTGCGCCGAAAACTTCGCTTGATATCTTCATGAACGGTTTTGCTCTTATACTGTCTAAAACATTGTCGGCGTAAGCAAAGATTTTTTTGCCCGTCTCTTTGCTGACAAACTCGTCATTTGGCACTACTTGAGCGGAAAACAGACCGTTAAACTGCGCCGCATAATACAACATCGGGCGCGATATATAAAGGTCTGTTTTTGCTATACTAAGTGCGCTTTTTTCGTAAATTTCTCTGGCTTTTCCGCCGCTGTCCGCCTCTTTAAATACCGCTTCATACATATCTAAAATACGTTTTTTTGTTGTGTCCACATCAGCCGCAGCTGGGTTTTGTACTCTCACATCCCATTCAAGCGCGACCGCTTTTTTGTAGTGGTCTTCGTAATATTCAAGCAAATGGGCAGGCTGCAAAGGCGTTTTGATATTCATCCATGCTCTGTCCACATCCTGCCATAAGGGGATAATTCCGCGATTCTGCTTTTGAGCCAAAGCATTTTTCAGAGCCGAAAGATAGACGATATAAGCCTCTTTGGCGTTGAAAATCTCATCATTTTCGTTTTGCAGGGCATCTACAAGTTCACCAAGTTTTTTGACACTATTTTGCACTTCGTCGGCAAAAACTACGGCATAAGCGGCATTTTTATAACCCTCACCATCCTCCACCAGTGCCGAATACGACCTGTCGGCATAACTGCCGTCCGCGTTTTTATCAAGTAAATCATTTTGGGCTAAAAACTGAGCTACCTTCACATCATCTCCAAACTCTTTCAAAAGCTTCGGATTGATGGTGTTGATGATATAATCCGTCCATTTTGACTGCCACAAAGTGAGAGTTTTGCCGACTTCATGCCAGCCTCTCAAAAACGTCCTGTAAAACGGGCTTAAAAGCTCCTCTTTTTCTATATCGCCCAAAAGTTTTTCATGCAAATCAATGTGAAACTGCGCGACTTCATCATAAACTTTTGCCAATACCTCTTTTATGTCGGCTCTATCTTCAAGGGCGAGTATCAAAAGGTCTTCTCTCAAACTTACAACTCTGTTTAGTATCGCGATTTTGTTCTGCTTTGTCGGTTTTAAAGAGCATATTTTGAGTAATTTTTTGATGATTTTATGCTCTTTTTTATCTTTATTGTTTATATATAAGTATAATTTATTTATATTTTCGGTACGTTGTTTAACAATATCATAAACTTTTTTCAAGTCTTCTAAAAAATCGCTCTTTTCCATGCAAACCTCCAAAAAAGCGCAATTATAGCTAAAATAGATAACTGTTTTTAACAAGTTATGAAGCAAAATTGTAATATATTTATAAAAGACTTACATTTCCAAGGCTTTTTATGGAATTAAAATCTATCAAAGATGTTAAAAACGCGAAAAAATTCGGCTTGAAAGACGGCGCAAAACTACTCATCAGTCTTGTATTTCTACTACTTGCTATGATATACGCCTCCTTTCACACGGGCAATCTAAGCGATAACGCAGGCAGCATACTTATCGTAGCGGCGATTTTCGGCTGTTATATGGCTTTAAATATCGGTGCAAACGATGTCGCTAACAATTTGGGTCCCGCTGTCGGCTCGCGTGCAGTGTCGCTTTTTTGGGCGATAGTTCTTGCGGCTGTTTTTGAACTCAGCGGCGCGCTAATCGCAGGTGAAGATGTCGTTACGACTATTAAAAAAGGTATTATTGATTCAACTCTTATAATAGATACGCAAATATTTGTATGGATAATGATGGCGGCGCTTTTGGGCAGTGCGGTTTGGCTCAATATCGCAACTTTTATAGGCGCTCCTGTTTCTACCACTCATGCAATTGTCGGCGGCGTTGCTGGCGCGGCAACAGCGGCTATCGGATGGGAAGTTGTAAAGTGGGCAAATCTTGCTATTATTGCTTCAAGTTGGATTATTTCGCCGCTTTTAGGCGGAGTTATCGCCGCAGCGCTGCTATATCTCATCAAAAGAACTATACTCAATAAGAAAAACAAAAAAGCCGCAGCACAGCGCGTCGTGCCGTATCTTATCGCGTTTATGGCTCTTTGTTTTTCGACATATCTTATTCTAAAAGGCTTAAAATCACTTATAAACATAGATTTTGCATATGCGCTTTTGACAGGCTGCGTAATCGCCGTTGCGGTATTTTTTATCACAAAGCCGATAATTATCAGAACTTCGGAGCGTCTGCCGAATTCGCGTAGAGCGATAAACTGGCTCTTTAATATACCTCTTGTATTTTCAGCGGCAATGCTTAGCTTTGCACATGGAGCAAACGACGTCTCAAACGCGATAGGTCCTCTTGCCGCAATCGCTGAAGTTTTGGAAGGCGGATTTGGAGAGATGGAAGCTAATATACCTTTTTGGATAATGTTTTTAGGAGCTGCGGGTATAGCTGTAGGACTTATCCTCTACGGTCCTAAACTTATAAAAACCGTAGGCAATGAAATAACAGAACTTGACCAGATACGCGCTTTTTGTATAGCTATGTCAGCCGCGCTTACCGTTATTGTAGCTTCACAGTTGGGACTTCCGATAAGCTCTACCCACACGGCGATAGGCGGAGTTTTCGGTGTAGGATTTTTGCGCGAATGGCTCATACGCAACACTCTTAAAGAGGAGATTATTGATGCTAAAAAAGTCAAGATGAAACTTGAACAGAAAAAGCTGGAAGATTATAAAACAGAGCTTGAGAGTCTCGGCAAACTCAAAAACATAGACCCGCTTTTTATCAAGGAGTTGATGACAAAAATAAATGAAGAAAAAAGACTCATCGCAATGGCAACCGAAGTGGATTTTAAAACGACAAAGATAGAGAAAAAAGCCATGAAAGTAGTTGAACAGCATGAGTTTGTAAAACGCTCGGCGTTGAAAACCATCGTTGCTGCGTGGCTTATCACAGTTCCTGCTGTTGGCGTGCTTTCGGCGATGTTTTACTACATGTTAAGAGGCATAATGCTCTAAAAGCCTGCTGTTTCCAAATCGCCGAGTTTGCCGTAAAA
>JAISNG010000004.1 GCA_031276365.1 Campylobacteraceae bacterium
GACGATTTGGTCTAACAGAATGCCCGTAATTCCCATAAGAAAAATGCCCACAAAAATGACATCACTTCTTAAAAATCTACTCGCATCCAACACAAGCCACCCTATGCCCGATACTGCCGCTACCATCTCTGCAGCTACCAAAGTTGTGTATGATACGCCAAGCGCTGTTCTGATGCCGACAAAAATTTCGGGCAGACATGCGGGAAAACTCACATAAAAAAAGAGTTGCCATTTTGACGCTCCCAGCATTAGAGCGTTATTAATATAATCCTTTTTTACCTTTTGCATAGCTCCCGCGCATGATACGAAAATCGGCGCAAAAGCCGCCAAAGCCAAAAGGGCGATTTTAGAGGAGTTGTCTATACCCATCCAAAGAACTATAAGCGTGTAGTAAGCAAGCGGCGGCAGAGGTCTTAAAAACTCAACGGCAGGTTCAAACACAGCTGCGATTTTTGAACTATATCCGCTTGCAAGTCCAAGAGGCACGGCAATGGCAACTGCTATCAAAAATGCTATGACAAGGCGTTCCAAACTATCAAACATATGTTTTAGTATGGACACATCTTTGTAGCCGTCGTTCCATATCAAAATAAACGCATCAAGTACCTTTTTTGGAGATGGAATCATAACGCTTGAGACTAGTTCAAACTTTGTAGTCCCGTACCATAGCGCAAATATAGCGATGATAGTAGATATCATCAGCAGTTTTTCCGTTAGCTTTTTTCTCATGAAACACCTTTTTGTGTCAAAATAATAGCAAAAAAATTATTAAATATATATAATATTTATCTATATACTCAAGTATAACTATTTTGACAGTTTTTTATCGGTGAATTTACTATGTTGATTTTGGCAGACGCGGCAAAATTGCAGCATCTGCCTGCTAAAATATCGTGATTTAAATCTATGCGGTTACGTTCTGTCTTGAAAAATACTCTTCCATAGCTTCGGCTACGCGCTTTGAAAAACTGACTGCTTCCACGACGGTTCTAGCGCCTGTTACGACATCGCCTGAGGCAAAAACGCCCTCTTTGGTTGTCCTGCCACTATCATCGGTTACGAGCAAGCCGTTATCCTTGACTTCAATACCCTTGTTGTTTTTGACTATCAAATCGCGCGGAGCCTGCGAAACAGCCACAAAAACAGAGTCCGTTTTTGCAAAGCCGTATGTGTTGCTTCCGTCTGTATTTAGATATTTAACACCCTCTCTTGTAAGTTCTATAGGCTCTTTAAAAAAGTCAAATTTCACGCCGTCAATCTTTGCGCACTCTATCTCATGTTTTTCTGCACTCATGTTCTCTTCGCCCTTTCTGTACATGACGACAACTTCGCGCACGCCGTGCCTCACGGCAGTCCTTGCTACGTCCATAGCAACATTTCCCGCGCCAAGAACGATAACTTTATTGCCAAGTTTGTAAACTTCGGGATTTCTTAGATAATCAATCGCAAAATGTACATTTCCAAGCGTTTCGCCTTTGATATTGAGCTTTCGCGGCGACCAGACGCCTGTCCCGATAAATACCGCATCAAATCCATCGCGCGAAAGTTCGTCAAGTGTGAGATTTTTGCCTATCATAATATTTGGACGAATCACCACGCCAAGCTGCTGAAGCCTGTCTGAGAGCGTATCAAGAATCTGTTTGTGCAGTCTAAATTCGGGTATGCCGTACCTCATGACGCCGCCTATTTTGTCGTTGCCCTCATATATTGTTACGCCGTGTCCTTTTTGCGCCATAATAAAAGCAAGCGATACACCCGCAGGTCCGCTGCCGATAATGGCGATATTTTTACCTGTGGATTCGGGTTTTTTGAAGCGGATTTTATTTATATAAAAGTCCGAAATATAATTTTCTATACTGCCAACGCTTACGGGCGCGCCTTTTTTGTTGAGTATGCAATGCCCTTCGCAGTGCTTCTCATGCGGACAGACGATAGAGCAGACAACAGACAGCGGATTGTTAGCAAAGAGCATTGCACCCGCCTTTTCAATATCTCCGTCTAAAAAAAGTCTTATCATTTCAGGAATCTGCGTGCTGACAGGACAGCCCTTCTGGCAGGAAGGACGCTTACAGCCAAGGCAGGTTCTTGCGTTATCTATAACATACTTATTCATAATAAACCTCACTGTTTTTGGATAAATTTTGTATTATACACACAAAAATGCTAAGTTGGAACTTAAATTGGAGCCGTTTAACGAAATTTTCTCCAAAACACATAAGCGCACAATTATATATTTTCGACTATTTATACAACAGTCTATTCAACAAATACTGACGTTCATGCAGAGATTTTGCGAGATTGCCAAAACCCGAAATCCACCCTTTCTTCATCATCGTAAAATAGAGATTTTGACTGCATGCCAAGACAAACAAATCCGTAAGCGCATCAAGATTTGTCTGAAATCTGTCAAGCTTTTCATTCATATGTAAGGGTTTTCCTTTTGTATCAGGGATACTTGTAACTATATGAAGTTTTTCTCCCCAAAACTCTTTTGCGTAAGTTTGACACTCAAAACTATCTGTGCAAAGCACAATTTTATCGCCTAATTTATCATTGATATCAGCAAAAAACTTTTTATAATTTGTCTTATAATCGCTGTGTCTTACATGTATCGCGTCGTATTTTCCAAGAGGTTTTATTATATCTGTGATACGTTTTTTCACATCGTCTTTAAGCAAAAGCCATTCAAACGCAAAAATGCCGTCATCTCCGCCTCCGCTCTCTTCATAAACCAAAATCTGCTCTTCACAATCTTTTGAAAAATCAAATACAGCTTGTGTATTAAATGCGCTATTGACTATAATTTTCAGTTTTTCATTGTCCGATTTGCTAACATTTGTCAGCGAAAGCAAGCAGGAAGCGTTCAAAAATATTTCCTCACTCGCACTAAAATATTTATCAAAATCGTCCAAAAATCCTGAGCGTCTTGTGTCAATATATAAAATCCTGTTGTATTTTTTGGCATATTCGTAACATTTTGTAATCCTCACAAGCATATCGTTAAATCCTCCATGAGGTCTGCAAATAACTATCTTTTTATCCAAAGTTGTTACGGCAAGTTTTTTGTAAAAAAATTTGACATGCACCTTAAAAAGCCTGTTTCTAAAATTTTGCCTTTGTGCTTTTACTGGGATAAGTTCAGCAAAAATACAGATAAAAAAGTTTGGTATTTTGTAAATATAATTCGCATATATCGTGATAAATCTCATTGATTATCCTTAAATAAAATGCGATATTTTATTCTATTTATTCTTAATTTCTAAACTCTATTTTTATCTTATCCACTAAGAGGATTTTGTCAATTTTTTTCGGATTTGCGCTTAAATTACCAAGCGTTTGTTCCGTATGCAGATAGTTTTGCAGATAATATATGCCCTCATAGCCGTTTTCAAGCAAAACATCAGCCATCTCATTTATCGCCTGCTCATTTAAAAGGTCTGTATGAACGGTGGTGCGCACTTCAAACGGCACACTGTTTGACTGCAGGATTTGAAGCGAGCAGACAAAAGCGTCATAAAAATTTGAAAATGTAACGCTTTTGAAAAGAGTTTTCGGCGCTTTAAAATCAAGCGATACAAAATCTATAAGAGCATCCTTCAAAAGAGAGTTTAAAACTTTCGGATTGCTGCCGTTTGTGTCAATCTTGACCTTAAATCCAAACTCTTTTATATCGTAGCAAAATTCGGAAATTTCGGGATAAAGCGTACATTCGCCGCCGCTTAACACTACGCCCTCCAGTCTCCCCGTTCTTTTGCGTAAAAAGTCAAAAAGCTCGTCCACGCCGATATTTCCACTACCTAAAACTATATGCGGATTATAGCAGTAAGAACAGCGCATATTGCACCCTGCAAACCAAACGATACAAGCCATGTGTTCGGGGTAATCAAGCATCGTGAAAGGAGTTATATCAAAGATAAGCTTGGCGCGATTTTTAGTCTTCAATAATAACCGCTTTGTTTTTATATTCGGCGCGTATCATAAAAATTTACTCATCTTTAGCACACAAATTTGGCAAAAAAAGAATTTATCGGCTTCATTCGCGCATTAGCAAAGTTTTGCTTTTTTGACTAATACTTACAAAGCCCGCAAAGCAATAAAAACTGCTCTTAAATGCATTCTGAAAATCAGCCGCAACACTTTTTCTCGGTAAATTTTACGCGCTCTTTATGCTCGCCTTTTTTGCCCAAGTTAAAACTCTCAACGGGACGGTGATAGCCCATAACTCTTGTGTAAACCATACATTTTGTGCGTTTGTGAGCTAACTCTTTAGCTAATTTTTCGTTCATCATTTGATTCTCCTTGTTCTTTCGCGTATTCTTTCAAAATCTCTTCGTCGCATATCGGACAATATTCGTGTTCGCCTGCCAAATAGCCATGTTTTTCGCAGATGGAAAAGACAGGCGTTATTGTGATGTATGGGAGCTTATAGTTTGTTATGACATTTTTTACGAGTTTTCTGCAAGCCTCAACAGAGCTTATGCGCTCCCTCATGTAAAGATGCAAAACTGTTCCGCCCGTGTAGAGGCACTGCAAACTGTCCTGCCGCTCAAGCGCTTCAAACAAATCATCTGTGAAGTTGGCGGGAAGTTGTGAAGAGTTTGTGTAGTAGATATTTTCTCCGTCGCCTGATTGCATGATGTCGGGATAACGCTTTTTGTCCTCTTTTGCAAAGCGGTATGTCGTGCCTTCGGCAGGAGTTGCTTCAAGATTGTAAAGATTGCCGCTCTCCTCTTGATAGCGCGTCATCTTTTCTCTTATGAAGTTCAATATCTCCACAGCCATGTTTTCGCCTCTTTTGTCTGTTATGCCATACTCGCCATTTGTGAAATTCAAAATCATCTCATTTATGCCATTTACGCCGATGGTTGAAAAGTGGTTATTGAATCCTTTCAGATATCTTTTTGTGTATGGATAGAGACCTCTGTCATACATCTCCTGCACAAACACTCGCTTTTTTTCCAGCGTGGATTTCGCCATGTCAAGCAGTTTTTCAAGCTGCATGTAGAGTTTTTGTCTATCATTTTTATAAAGATATCCCAATCTTGCCATATTTATCGTTACCACGCCGATGCTTCCTGTCATCTCCGCACTTCCGAAAAGTCCGCCGCCGCGTTTTAAAAGCTCTCTTAAATCAAGCTGCAAGCGGCAGCACATACTTCTTACATGCCCGGGCTTATACGCTTTGTCATTTGGGACGAGATTGCCTTTTTCATCTCTGATATATTGGCTTCCGATAAAATTTTGAAAATAGCTTGAGCCGATTTTCGCGGTATTTTCAAATAAAATATCCGTATTTTCTCCATACCAGTCAAAATCCTCTGTAATATTCACGGTAGGTATCGGAAATGTAAATGGTTGGGAGTTTTTATCGCCCTCGGTCATCACTTCATAATACGCGCGGTTTATCAGATTCATCTCAGGCTGAAAATGTTTGTATGTCAAATCTTCTATCGATTGCACACCGCGTTCCGTTGCCTTTTTTGTCAATTGCTCATCTGCCAAACCTTTAAAAATATGCAAATTGTTTGATGTCGGATATTGGTCCTGCAAATCCTGCGGCACGACCCAATCTATCGTGATATTTGTAAAAGGACTCTGCCCCCAACGCGCGGGAACGTTCAAATTGTAAACAAAGCTTCGTATCGCTTTTTTGACGGCGGCAAACGACAAATTATCCTTAAAAACATACGGCGCCAGATATGTATCAAATGAGCTGAATGCTTGCGCGCCCGCCCATTCTGCCTGCAAAATACCAAGAAAATTTGCCATCTGTCCCAAAGCTTCCCTGAAGTGTTTCGGCGCTCTGCTCTCAACGCGTCCGCGGACGCCGTTAAAGCCTTCATTTAGAAGATTTCTAAGACTCCAACCCGCGCAATAAGCTGTCAAACAATCCAAATCATGTATGTGATAATCGCCGTTTCTATGCGCCTGCCCTTCCTCTTTTGAGTAGATTTTATCAAGCCAGTAGTTTGCTATGACTTTGCCCGCGGTATTATTTATGAGTCCCGCGTTTGAGTATCCCGTATTTGAGTTGGCTTTGATGCGCCAGTCGTTTCCGTTGATATATTCCTCTATGGTTTGTGTAGAATTTATGTAGGTCGTGTCGTCATTGAGCCCAAAAATATGCTCGCGCTGCATCTTGTGCGTATGGCGGTATATCATAAATGAGCGCATCACGTCAAAATATCGCGCGCGGTACAGCTCCTGTTCTATCATATCCTGAATATCTTCAACGGCAGCGATACGTTTTGTTTTCAAACGCTCCATGAGATTTAAAAATACGTTGTGGTCGTAAGTTACATTTTCACTTTTGAAAGCTTTTCGTATGGCATCTTCAATTTTATATGGCAAAAATTCCTGTGTAGTTCCGTTGCGTTTGAGTATGGTTGAGAGCATTAAAAACCCTTGAAGTTTTTTAAAAACAAATTATACAAACAAAGAGTTGAAACGGCACTAAAAAATTATTTAAAGTTATTTAAATTTATTGCTTCGCCGCCGTACATGAAGAGCAGTTTAATACTTCGCGTATAAGCATTTGCGGCGTTACAAGCCCTCTAAAATTATTCCTTGAAATGCTGAAAAGTATGTCTATCGTATCGCCGCTTTTAATATCCTGTTTAAAGTTATAATACATAGCCTCCAGCGTCTTATCATCACACTGTAAGATAAGCTTTTTGTGGCGCGCCTCTTTGCCTATGTGTTTATCTATTTTGACTTTTGCGCCGCGTATAACAAATGTCGGCTTGGGATTTTTCTGTCCGTAAGGCTCATAATCCTCCAATATCTCCAACAGTTCAAAATCTATCGCTTCAGAATCTATCTCGCCGAGACTCTCGTCATGTAAAGCGCTTTCATGTAAACACAGCTCCTTTGCGCTCTCGTTTATGCGTTTTTTGAAAAATTCCAAATTGTCTCTCAAAAGCAGTGCGCCTGCCGCACCGAAATGCCCGCCGAAACCAAGCAGTAAATCCGCTTGAGAAGCAATCAATGAGAGTATATCCACGCCCGCGATAGAGCGCGCACTTCCTTTTGCTTCCTCGCCTTTTAACGAAAATACTATTGACGGTTTTCTGAATTTTTTTGTAAGCCTTGAAGCAACTATGCCGATAACGCCCTCATGCCATGCCTCGCCCCACACGACTATAACGGCGTCATTTTCATCTACAAATTTCAAAGAATTCTCAAAAAGCGCCCTCTCCTCCTCTTTTCTGCGTTCATTCATGGATATTATCTCTTCAAGTCTTGCAATAGCTTCCATTTTGGATTTTGAGCGCAAAAAATCATATGAAAACAGAGCATCCTCCATGCGTCCCGAACTGTTTAAAAGCGGCGAAATCAAAAATGATATATCTTCACTGTCAAAATATTCCTTTTTGAAAATTTCGCGGATTGCCGTAAAAGGCGGTCGCGCTGAAACATTCAGCAGTTTCAGTCCACGCTTAACCATCGTGCGGTTTATATCTTTCAAATCCATCATATCAGCCATGATAGCGACAGAGAGTATATCCAGAAATTTCATCAAATCATACTCATATTTACACACTTCTTTTATAGCCGCAGTCAAATACCACGCAATTTGCGCGCCGCATATTTCACTGTTTGGGAAAGAACACTCGCGCTGTTTGGGATTTATCACAGCATATGCGTCAGGAAGTACGAGCGGAGGCGTATGGTGGTCAGTGATGATAAGGTCTATGCCTTTTTGCCTGCAAAGTTTAGCCGCACCAAGAGCAGAGATACCGTTATCTACCGTGATAATCACATCGGCATTTACACGCTCAACTATTGAGGGATTTAGTCCGTATCCGTCCGAAAAACGATTTGGTATCTCTACGCTGTATTTTATGCCGAAATCATCAAAAAACTCCGCCAAAATCGCCGAAGAAACCACTCCGTCTACGTCATAATCGCCAACTATGACAATTTTCTCTTTTTTCTCTATAGCCTCTTTTATGCGCAAAGCCGCCTTTTGCATGTCTTTGAACATGAACGGCTTTGGAATGAGCGAGAGCTTTGTGTGGCAGTCATTTTCAAAGCGTTTTTGCAATATCTCTCTGATTGTCTCTTTTGTAAGCTTGCTCATGGAGCGCCGATTTTAAAGAGGGCAAAAATGCGAATTTGTCTCAATTTCAACCTTTATATGAGTTTTTACAGCTCACTTTTGCGCTTGATGGACGCTTTTACAAACGCCAAAATCACTTTATTAGGATTTGTAAGGCGCGAGGTAAATTCTGGGTGAAACTGCACGCCTAAAAACCACGGATGATTTTTAAGTTCCATTGCTTCAATCAGCCCGTCGCTTTCTCCAGAAACAACAAAGCCCTTCTCTTCTGCCAATTGTCTATATTTGGGGTTGGCTTCATAGCGGTGGCGGTGGCGCTCTTTTATCTGCTCTTTGCCGTTATAAATTTCTCTCAAAAGAGAATTTTCTTTTGTGTTGCATTTGTAAGAACCAAGCCTCATCGTGCCGCCAAGCGGACTTTGAAACGTGCGCACCTGTTTCAGTCCCGAACTGTCGTTAAATTCGTCTATCAAATAGACAACAGGATTTGTACACTTTTGGTTAAATTCCGTAGAGTTGGCATCTTCAATATTAAGCACATTGCGGCAAAACTCTATCAAAGACAACTGCATGCCAAGACAGATGCCAAGATACGGCACTTTGTTCTCTCTTGCATATTTTATCGCACGCATTTTACCTTCAATGCCTCTCGTGCCAAAACCTCCGGGCACCAAAATACCATCTGCATCACTTAAAATCTTCTCTGTAAGCGTATCTTCTATACTCTCGCTGTCTATCCATTTTAAATTTACCTTGGCGTCCGCGTTTGCGCCTGCATGTATAAATGACTCCGTCAAAGACTTGTATGACTCTTTCAAGTCCAAATATTTTCCCACAAACGCTATCGTAACCTCATCTTTAGGCGCGATGACTCTTTTAACAAGAGTATTCCACACCTCCATATCAGGCTCTGTTTTGGGCAAATCAAGCGTATCGGCTATCGGCGTTAAAATATCCTGCTTCAGAAAATTCAGCGGAACTTGATATATGGTAGCGGCGTCCACAGATTCAATAATACTGTTTTTATCCACGCCGCATGAGAATGCAAGTTTGTTTTTAAGCTCTTTGGGCAGAGACATTTCCGTGCGGCAGATGAGCATATCGGGCGTGATACCGATACGTCTTAACTCCTGAACAGAGTGCTGTGTTGGCTTTGTCTTAAGCTCTCCTGCTACTTTGATATATGGAATAAGCGTCAAATGTATATTATACGCCCTCTTTCTGCCGACCTCATTTCTAAGCGCACGGATAGCTTCCAAAAACGGCAGCCCCTCTATATCACCGACTGTGCCGCCTATCTCTACGATAAGTACGTCTTGATTTTTACCTGCGTTTTTTATCCTCTCTACTATTTCGCCTACGATATGAGGAATAACTTGTATGGTTTTACCCAGATAATCTCCGCGTCTCTCTTTTTCTATAACGCTTGAATAGACTCTGCCTGTAGTAAAATTGTTCACCTGTGAAAGATTTTCATCTAAAAACCGCTCATAATGCCCCAAATCCAAATCAGTCTCTGCGCCATCATCGGTTACAAACACTTCGCCATGTTCCAAAGGGCTCATGGTGCCTGGGTCTACATTTATGTAAGGGTCTGCTTTAAGTATACTTATCTTGAGTCCTATATGCTTTAAAAGCGTAGCCAGACTTGCCGCAGCTATACCTTTGCCGAGCGAACTCAAAACGCCGCCCGTTACAAATATGTATTTCGTCTCTTGTGCCATTAAAATTCCTGTTTTTTAATAACAAAATTATATCCAACCAAAAGTTATTATGTTATAAAGTTTCAGGTTTTTGGCTATAATTGCTCAATATTACATCTTTAAAGGGGTAAAACATGCAGATAAAATTATCACATGCTCTATTAGTATTTATCATAAGTGCGGCGGCATTAAACGCAGACGAAACACTGCTTCCCATAAAAAAAGTGTCGCTTTTCTCTTCGGGCGTTGGCTATTTTGAGCGCTCTGGCGAAGTTAAAGGCTCTGTCAATTTAACTCTGCCATTTGAAAATACGGCGATGGACGACGCGCTCAAATCGCTTATCGTACACGACAGTGCAACTAACGCACCTTTAGTCAGTTATGCATCCGAAGATTTGCAAAAGATGCTCTCAGAACTTAAGGTAAATCTATCGGGTAATCCGAGCATTGCGCAGATACTCCACTCTTTAAAAGGCGCGGAACTTGAAATATACGCACCCGATAAAATCGTCGGCAAAATCATAGGCACACAAGTCAATAGAGAGAAAAATTACGATGAATTGTCACTTCTTGTAAACGGCAATATACGGGTCGTTTCATTAAGCAACGTAACTTCATATAGATTTACGGACGCTCAATTATCGCATGATTTGGCGCGCGCTTTGGAGCTGATGCTAAACTCAAAGCAAAATATCAAAAATATTAACGTTTACCTGCCCTCAAACAAAAAACGCACCGTTTCGATAAGTTATGTTATACCAACGTCTGTTTGGAAAGCAACTTATAGGCTTGATTTATCCGATAAAAAACCTTTTCTGCAAGGCTGGGCGATAATAGACAATGCAGGCGATACAGAATGGAAAGATGTTGAACTTTCGCTCATTGTTGGACGTCCAGTATCTTTTACACAACCTTTATACATACCTTACTTTCTAAGCCGTCCGTCTCTGCCGCTGTCCATAGCAGGATTTGCTGAAGCAAAAAGTTATGAGAGCGGTTATGTATCGCTTAAAGCAAACAAACAGGCAATATCCTATGCTGCTGATGTTGCCGATGAAGAAGCGTATATGGAAGTACAAGCAACGGATGATTTTTACATGCCGCCCGAACCAAATTATAATATTCCGCAATCCAAAAGCGCAGGAGAACAGTTTGTCTTTACGCTCAAAAATCCCATAACTTTGGAGCGCAGACAAAGCGCGATGGTGCCGTTTGTGCAAAGTAATATAAAAGCACGAAAAGTATCCATCTTTACACATGTTCCGCAAGGCTCAAGCGTAAACCCTTCTCTAGGCGCTGAACTTACAAACGACTCTGGACTCAAACTGCCTGCAGGTCCAATAGCCATATATGATGGCAATACATTTACTGGAGACGCGCTAATAGAGTTTTTCGGACAAAATGAGAAACGCCTCATATCTTACGGCGATGATTTGGCGGTAAAAGGAACACTCTCACACTCTGCAAAAACGATTTTTGACAGTGTCAAAATTTCAAAAGGCGTCATAACAACGACCAAAAAAATAATCTATGAAAAGATTTATACGTTAAAAAACAGCGGTAAAACGGACAAAAATATTATTCTTGAACATCCGTTTGCAGCAGGTGCAACTCTGATATCGCCTTCAAAATATGCCGAAAAAACAAGTTCAGCTTATAGGTTTGATTTTAAGCTTCCATCAAACAAAGAGATTGCATACGTCGTCAAAGAGGAGAAACCAGATAAAAATTCCGTTCACATATTGGATATGGATTACACAACTATAGCTATGTTTTCCGACAACAAAGATTTTCCGTCCAGTGTAAAAAAGGCTCTTAAAGAGGCAGCGCGGCTCATGAACGCCATTGCAGATGAAGAAAACAGGCTGGATGAAGCGCAAAGCACGCTTTCATCAAAACTTGACGAACAGGAAAGAATACGCCAAAATATAGTAACTCTCGGCAACAACTCCACACATGCTCAAGAGTATATCAAAATGCTCAAAACGCTTGATAAAGAGATAGAAGAGAACAATGCAAATATAGAGAAAATTAGAAAGAGCTGGCAAAAGGCGCAAATGGAGTTTGAGAAGTATGCAGCCAACTTGAATATATAAATAGTATGTAATAGTGTACCGTTTTAGCGATAATAATTTACATTTACGGTACAGCAAACCGCAAAACGACTGTGTATTCGTTTTGCGCGTTTGCGGCAATAAAATTTGTGAATATTTTTATCGTTTCAACTGCTTTTTTCAAACTTTAATATTATGCATATTTAGTCAAACAGGCTTCATTCGCTTCGCTTTAACCGCCAGCTGTCTTCGCCTATATGTTCGGCTATATCTTTTAAAACGCTTAGTATGGTTTGATTTTCAGGCGTTGTTCCATTTTTCAATAACGGAAGTATATTCAAAACAATCTCACCAAAATGTGGATTACGACTTTCGCGCTCCATACGGCGCAGATAACTTGTCAGATAATATCTAATGCGAAGTCTTATGTCAATATGTGTAGTAAATTTAGCATTTTTTTCGGATAGAAAATTTTTCGTTTTCTTCATCATAATCAAAATTATTTGATAAAATAGGGGTCAAATCCGAATACTCTTTTTTTAACAAATCTAAAAAGCCCGACTCCAAGCCTTTTTATAATTAATTCGTCATTGATTTGCTCTATTGTAGCGCCGTCATTTTTGGCAATGATACCCTCTATCGTCTGCATAACAATATCAGCAATATCCATGCCAAGATTGGCTTTCATGATTGCTTTTGGATTACGTGCCTTGCGAAAATTAATAATCAACTGTCCGGAAAGAACAGTAAATGGATTTTGCCGCTTTTTGAAGCTTATCTGCCCGTTTTTCTGCGAAACTGCACCAACATACTCAAAACCGCAGCTCTCGGCAGTATCAATAATCAAATGCCAAAATTCAGGATCTTTGTGCGCAAAAACAAATGAGAGCCATTGGTCAAATTTTAGCACGCGGTACATCTCTTTTATGCTTTGCATCATTAGAGCGTTATACTCATCTTTATTTTTTTCATGTTCACCGCCCTCAATAGCTTCCTGCGCATAATCCTCTTCGGTTACTTCCAAATCAAGCCACGCGTTCCACATCGCCGATAAATCCAAATAACGGTATTTTTTGCCATACGGCGGGTCTATATAGACATAATCCACGCTTTTATTGTGTAAAAAGTGTGGATTTGTCGCTGTACCTTTAAGGATTTGCATATTTGAAATCGTCTGTTCGTTGATAAAATACTGCATCTCTTTTTTGGCGTCTAATATTTTTTGAAAACGAATCTCAAAACATTGCACTACATTTACATTTGTTGGATTTGGTGCAATCCTGTAGCAATAATAACTCATTGCACTTGCATCGCCGCCAAAACCAGTCCCCGCTTTCACAGCTGTACTAATATAATATGTTAAATTAACGCGAGTTACTATGCCTGAAAACATTAACATCAATGAATTTCTATATTTTCACTCTTTTGCTTTAAAATGATTGACTTCAACAGAGCAAGCTGCGCCATTTGCTTATCGCTAAAAAATTTGTCGGTAGTTTCCACATCAGAGCCTTTCGGCAAAGGCAGGACTTTGCAGCCTTTGTATTTTTTCAGCGCTTTTGCTACTTCATCATCCGTTTTGGGTTCAAGCCTTAGATACTCCTCTTTTACCGACAAAAACGCTTCGTAAAATTCGCTCTGTTTGACGGGTGCGATAAGCGAGCTTACAATAAAAACGGCCATTGGGTTAATATCTATATTGATAGCTTTTCTATTGTTCATCGAAGCTTCAATAGCCGTAACTCCGCTGCCGCCCGAAAGGATCAAGCACCAAATCGTCGGGCTTGCTGAAGTTTTTAATGTATTCGGCAACTATATTCTATGATTGTTTAGTGAAGTATCCATGAACGCCGAAATGACGTTTTGACGCCTGTTTTCTTACAGGAATTTCGTCTATCAGCGGGCGAGTGGCATAACAAAATTCACCCCCCCCCAGCTAACGCTGTTAGCGTTTAAATGGTGGTAAAATTTTTGCCGATATGGAAACTGCTTGACGAAAGATACATTGCTAATTTTCCCCAATACCCTTCAATATCTTCAACATTGAAAAAAAGAATAGTGATATTGGCACCAGATGTGCGAAAAAGAGAAAATTGCGCTCCGTTGTACAATGCAAAATATGTACTCCTGACTTCGGGATGTGCCGCATATAAATACACTTGTCCTATATTGTCATCGCTGTTTACACTCTGCGTCGGCACTTTAGCATCCAATGCACATGCATAATTTTTTTCCACTTTAAGCAGATAGTCGGGAACAAGCCTAACAGATATTTTTTTATTGCTGCCGATTTTCAAAAAGGGGTGTTTAAGCGTTTTGCTGTGGATAATATTTTCCTGCTTATATCCAAGCCGCAATAATAAAGGAAGAATAATCGTCTCCCTTACGCTATCCTCCTTGAAACTATTTGCAACTCTCTTAAAGTCCAATTGTCCAAATAGCTGCTGTTTTGTTGGCGAGATTTCTGTTATGTTATATTCCAAGTTTAAATTTATCTATTGTGCCAAAATACCTGTTAAAAATCACTTTTATCTGTTCTTATTGGCATATTTTTGCATTTTAGCAAACATTAAAAATATTTTTTGCTTCTATTTTTTATTTTTATTTACGATTTTTTCGTGCCATTCCAGAAGCGTTTTTTCAAAACCTATGCCCAAACTTTTGTAAAAATCAAACTCTATTTGCGTATATTTTTGCTCAACCCAGCCGCCAAAATCATGCGGATAAAGATAGCCTTTATTTAGCGGGCTTTTCAAGTGTTCGGGCACTTCTAACGCCTTATTTTCGGCAACATATTTTTGCGCCTTACCGATGGCAATGTAAGAGCTGTTTGATTTTGGGCTTGAAGCAAGATATACCACACACTGCGCAAGTATGATACGCGCTTCTGGATAGCCTATTTTGCTGACTAACAGCAGTGTGTTAGCAGCGACTCCAAGCGCATTTGGGTTTGCGTTGCCTATATCTTCGCTTGAGAGTATCGCTAATCTTCTTGCGATAAAATCGGGGGTTTCGCCACCGTCAATTAGCCTTGCCAAATAATACAAAGCGGCGTTTATATCGCTGCCTCTTATACTTTTTATCATGGCTGATATTAAATTGTAGTGGGTATTGTCGCTGCTAACGCCGTCTTTGAGCGCATGAGGGCGAAGGTTTTTCAGCAGTTCCAGATTGATATCGCCGCTAACATGTAGGGCGTATTCCAAAAGATTTAGCAGCGAGCGGCTATCTCCAGCGCTTGAACTTATCAGATATGATTTTGCCTCTTTGTCTATGGTAAATATCAATTTTTCGCGCACGCGCTCTAAAATCTCTTCCAAATCCTCAAATTCAAGCTGTTTAAACTCAAAAAGCATGGCGCGCGACCTAATGCCTGCGGTAAGCGAAAAATAGGGATTTTCGGTAGAAGCGCCAATGATTATCGCAGTCGCATTCTCCATAGGAATCAAAAGCACCTCCTGCTGTGTTTTTGAAAGCCTGTGGACTTCGTCTATAAAGATAATTGGTTTTGTGAGTGCGTTTTGATGCTGTGCGAATATTTTGCGAAACTCTTCGACTTTCAAACTTGTCGCATCAAGCTCATAAAATGGGCTTTCCAGTGCGTCTGCCACGACTCTTGCCATCGTGGTTTTGCCGGTTCCTGGAGGTCCGAAAAACATTGAATGAGGCATCTTGCCGCTTTTTAAAAGCTTGAAAAACGGCGCGTTTGGATTTGTCAAATGTTTCTGCCCGCATATATCTTCTATCTTTTTTGGTCTGAAAGATATAGCGAGATTTTCCATCTAATAATAGACCTTATTCTCTTTCAGAAAGTCTCTAAGCTTATCGTATTCGGAGTTTGTCAAAAAACGATGCTTACCGCTTTTTAGCGTGCCGAGGTCAACTATACCGTAACTTACGCGCTTCAGTTCAACAACTTCAGCGTCAAAATGGGCGAAAAAGCGCCGCAATTCTCTATTTTTGCCTTCATTTATCATAACTTTGAGTTTAGTGTATCCGCCGCTGCTTCCAAATATCTGATACGATAAAAACGGCGCAAAGCTCATGCTTTTTATCTTGCTATGTGAATGTGCGCCTTTGGATGCATCGGAGAGATTGAGTCCGTTTTGCATAGCATCTAACATGGTATTGCTCACATCGCCCTTTATCTTTACATAATAAACTCTCTCAAGGTCGCTGTTCATTAAAGCTGAAGCGACAGGCGCGGCATCGGTCAGCAAAAGCAGTCCCTCGCTCGCGTAGTCCAATCTCCCCACACTCGTAAAATGCACAAATCTCTTAGAGAGCGTATCGTATATGGTCTTCCTGCCTCTGTCGTCCTTTTTACTCACAATCTCGCCTTTTGGTTTGTTGTAAACGATGACAGTGAACTCTTTTTTTTGAAAAACCTTGACATTGTTTATCTCTATCGTGTCATCATAACTTACCTTGGCGGACAAATCCGTATGCGTTTTGCCGTTTAGCCTTACTTTGCCCTCTTGTATCAATTTGTCGGCTTCGCGGCGCGAATATTTAGTATTGTGCGAGATAAATTTGTTAAGGCGCATAAGTTCCATCAAGATATCCCCGCTTCTATCAAATCGTGAATATGCAAAACTCCCACAGGCGCATTCTCTTTGTTTACAATGACTAAAAGCTGTATTTTGTGCTGTTCCAAAAATACCAGAGCGTCGCTTGCCAGCATATTTTCATCATTCAGCGTTTTGGGGTTTTTCGTAGCGTAATCAATAGCTTTGGCATCTATGGAAAAATCCTCCCTGCCAAGTGCGCGCCTCAAATCTCCGTCGCTCAAAATCGCTGAAAGCGCACCTTTGCCGTCCGTCAAAATCACACTTCCTATCATGCCATGAGTCATCTCATCTATAGCTTTTTTAAGGCTTGCCGTATCGTTTGCAATTGGAAGTTTTGTTCTCATAATGTCGCTTATTTTGACAAATAACCGCCTGCCCAGAGTTCCTCCAGGGTGAAAAGAGGCAAAATCTTTTTTCGTAAAATTTCTCTTTTTCATGAGACAAACGGCAAGAGCGTCGCCGAGTGCAACAGTCAGCGTTGTAGAGCTTGTCGGTGCGGCTTCCAGCGGACATGCCTCTTTTCTCACTGCTATGGATAAAAATATATCGCTGCTGCGTCCCAAAGAACTTGTTTTGGAGCGCGCAAGTCCTATAAGCGGGATATTGAAACGTTTTATGTGCGGTATTATCTTTATCAGCTCATCGCTCTCTCCGCTATAACTTATCGCCAATACGCCGTCATCTTTGCCTATCATGCCAAGGTCTCCATGCATGGCTTCCGTCGGGTGCAAAAAGAAACTGCTTGTGCCTGTGCTTGAGAATGTCGCGGCTATTTTTGCGCCGATAAGTCC
>JAISNG010000023.1 GCA_031276365.1 Campylobacteraceae bacterium
CGCTGCCATTTTACATGAATAGTAAAATATTGCAAACCAAACGCTTTTTTATGTAAAAAATCAAAATCCACACTCTTAAAAAGTGCGGCAAAAGCATTATGAGACGGAACAAACAGCCAAAATCCAAGCCAGCGCAAACTATTGGAAGCGGTATTTAACAGCGTCTTGGGTGCAGGCACTGCGCAGGGCTATATAAACGCGGTAAAAAATAATCCGCTTCCAAAGGAACACATAACACAAGACACGAATACAGAGATTACGCCTATACCTAAAATCATAATACAATATGACAATACGGGATATGTAGATATAAGCCTGCCAAACACAGGTAATGAAAACAATAAAAGAACTATGACAACAGACAAGTATGCCATCAGTGAAGCAAAAGGAGCCGAAACGCAAAATACCGTTATCTACCAAACATGTTTAGGAGTATTGACTACGGCAATGGACGTGATGGAAGCCGTGCAAACACCGATAAAAACAGCGTTTTAGATAAAATAACGCTATTGGTTAAATTTATATTACCCGCTTTAGCTATAGGAGCGGTTGTATTTGCAGGCTATCACGCGCTTGATATAGTCGCAACAACAAAAAGGAATATTAAAACAATCAAATCGTAAAAATATGCTATAATTTCACATTTTTTATAAAGGAAACAATATGCTAAAAATTTTTGTTATAGCCGTTGTATTCATATTCTCAATTGTTTATGCGCTTAGCGTAAACTAAAACACGTTAAAGCTTAAGCCATAATATTTACCTGCGTAGAGATTACGATTTTAACTCTGAAAGTGTCTAACAATCTGGGTTTGAACATTTGCAAAAGTGCTTATGTGAACCTTAAGCTCTTTTCTTTACGCACGCAAAACATGAAAAGCTTTTTGTAACTCATTAAACCTTACATCTTTCAAATGTGTTGCGGTTTTCTCAAGCATGAAAAGATTTTTAACAACTTCTCGCAACACCAATTTTTTTTGAGGCTTTGACAAAAACAGATATGAAAAGATTTTATTTCTTGAAACAAGAAAATGTTAGCCGACTTTAATTTAGCAGTTCATGAAAAATTTTTAACAACTTTTTAAGCAAACGCGCAACTATAACGATAGATATCTCAAGACTGATATGGAGAGCTTTTTAACTTATGGTAAAACTTTCAAACGCTGTTTTAAACCTGATTTGGCGGCTCATAAAAAGCTTTCCAATAACTTCTTTTGGCAAAGCGGGGCTTTTGGCGCAAAAACAGCCGTCTTGACATAAAAAGCCTTTAATAACTTCTTAAACACTGTTTCTTCGGCACTTTTCAGCCCGCCGTTTGGACTATGCGCTACAAACTTTTAAAGAGAAAGCAAGCGAACCGAAACTGCTTTGGGATTTCAACAACCACTATAAACTTTTAAAGTATTGAGATTATTTTGGTATTTATCTCATAAAAAGCTTTTTAACAACTTCTTAAATAACTCCGCAGCGTCCAACTTCTCCCATGGATAATCACTCTGCCCAACTTGTCCGCGCGCGGCAACATCGGCATAAAGAAACGTCTTCTGGCTCGGCTTGTCAAGCGCAAACTGCTTTGTTATCCATTTTGGCGTCAATGGAAAATTTTTCAAGACAAAATCAGACAAAACATCGTCGTTTACGCGCTTATTGAATGTACCCATCGTATCAACGCATACAGATATCGGATGCGCTACGCCTATCGCGTATGAAATCTGTACTATACATTTATCTGCCAGACCAGCTGCCACAATGTTTTTGGCTATCCATCTTGCTGCGTAAAGCGCGCTTCTATCAACTTTCGTATAATCTTTACTTGACTGCGCACCGCCGCCTATGGGCGAATATCCGCCGAAACTATCCACTATAAGTTTTCGTCCCGTAAGTCCTGAGTCATGCAAAGAGCTGTGATTGACATATCTGCCCGTCGGATTTATATGTATGATAGTATCTTTTTTTGACGGGTCGTATAACTCTTTTGGCAAACCTGAAGTGTCTATGAGACCTTTTATCAATTCGCGCACCTTTTCTATCGGCATATTTTCAACGCTGGGCGCAGAAACTACGATGGTATGAATATGCTGAGGCTTGCTCTCTTCAAAGTTGCTTTTATGTCCGTAATCCACAGTAACTTGCGTTTTAATATCAACGCCAAGCTCATTTTTGTGCGTAAGCGCATATTGATAGACTTTGTCGCATATCTGCCTTGCGTAAGTAATAGCCGCAGGCATAAACTCTTTTGTTTCATTTGAGGCAAATCCGAACATGATTCCCTGGTCGCCCGCGCCTATTTCGCCGTCTTCCTGGTCAACGCCTTGATTGATGTCAGGGGATTGCTGGTTTAACAGAACTTGGACTTTAACGTCGTCGGGATGAAGGCACTGCTCTTTTGTAAATGCGCTCTTGCCATCATATCCTATCTTTTTGAGAGCCTCTTTGGCTATCGTTTCATAATCGCTTTTATTAAACTGCGCTTTTGTATTGACTTCGCCGCCAATAACCACATGTTTGCCCGCTACAAAAACTTCGCTTGCAACTCTGCCGTTCGGGTCGGCTTGCAAAATCTTATCAACAATTGAGTCCGCTATAATATCCGCGCACTTGTCGGGATGTCCTGGACTTACAACTTCTGAAGTAAAAAGATACATTTTATTAGTCTCCTTTTTTTAAAATTTGTATTGTACCATAAAAAAATCTTGATAAAAAAGATTTATTTTATAATATCGCTTGGTTATCGCCCAATACGCGGAGAGTTTGCAAAAATTTTTCTCTTGAAATTTCTACTGCTCCAAGCGATGAGAGGTGAGGATTAATAATCTGACAGTCTATAATCCCGCCCTTTTGCAAAGCCAACTGAGAAAGCCTGTAAAGCGCGGCTTTTGAAGCGTCTTTTTTCAAAGCAAACATGGACTCTCCGCAAAAAACTCTGCCGATACATACACCGTACAATCCTCCGACAAGATTTTCCTCTTCATCATAACTCTCTACCGAATGCGCGATTTTAAGCTCATGCAAAGCGCAGTAAGCTTTTTTTATTTCGCTGTCTATCCATGTAGCGTTTCGGCGGATAGAGGCGCACATCTCAATGACTTTTGAAAAATTTGTATCAACTCTTATCTCATATCTTTTCAAAGAGCGCCTTAAAGAGCGCGTGAGGCTGAACTCTTTAGGATACAAAACGGCGCGCGGGTCGGGCGAAAACCACAACAGAGGCAATCTTTCATGAGGCCATGGAAATATGCCGTTTTTGTACGCCGCGATAAGCCGCTTGACGCTCAAATCCCCGCCAAACGCCACTACTCCGTTTTCATCTGCTTCGCGCGGGTCTGGAAAAGAGAGATTATCAGCGCTTAATCTGTATATCATGATTACTTCAGCTCGCCCCAATTATCACCGATGCTCACTGTGGTTTTTAGTGGCACATTGAGTTTGTAAACAGCTTCCATTATCTCGCTTGCCTGCTTTGAAAATTCCAACGCATTCTCCTCTTTGACTTCAAAAATAAGTTCATCGTGGATTTGCAAAAGAAGTCTGGCGTCGTCGTTTAAGAGCGTATCATAAATATTTAGCATCGCAAGCTTGATTAAATCTGCCGCACTTCCCTGAAATACGGCATTGACAGCTTCCCTTTTATAATTTGCCAACATCAGCGCCGATGCGGAAGCGAAGTCAAAATTGCGGCGGCGTCCCAAAAGCGTCTCTATAAAACCGTTTTTCTGCGCGCTCTCCTCTATAAATAAAATGTAATTTTTTACGGTTGCAAATGAGGCGAAATAACTCTCTATGTAGGATTTGGCTTCATTTTGCGATACATTTATCGCGGCGGCGAGCTTTTTTGCCCCCATGCCGTAAAGAAGTCCGAAATTGATACTTTTGGCAACACTCCTCATCTCTTTAGCTCTCTCACCGAAGAGTTTTGCAGCTGTCGCAAGATGTATATCTTTATCTTCCAAAAAGGCATTTACAAGCGCATTGTCCAAACTAAAATGCGCCAGCAGTCTAAGCTCTATCTGCGAATAGTCAATGCCGACCAGTTTATAACCCTCTTTGGCAATAAACGCTGTTCTTACCTCTTTGCCAAGCTCCGTTCTGACGGGGATATTTTGCAGATTAGGGTCTTTTGAGCTAAGACGTCCGGTTGAAGTGCCTGTCTGCAAAAAAGTCGTGCGGATACGCAAATCTTTATCATTTAAGGCGATTTTCAAAAGAGGTTCTATGTAAGTGGATTTTAACTTGTAAATCTCTCTGTATTCAAGAAGTTTTTCTATGACGGGATGTTTGTCCAAAAGTTCGTTTAAAACATTTTCATCTGTGCTGTAACCTGTCTTTGTTTTTTTGGATGCGGCAAGCCCCAAATGTCCAAATAAAACCGCGCCAATTTGCTGTGTGGAGTTGATGTTAAACTCTCTGCCGCTCAAGTTGTAAATTTCACGCGTGAGGCTGTTTATCGCGCTTTCGCTCTTTTCAAGCAATCCTTTCAGATGCGCCGTATCTACTTTGATACCCTCGTTTTCCATATATCTTAAAACTTTTATAAACGGAAATTCCAAAGTGCCTGCAAGTTCCAAAAGTTTCGGCTCCAAAAGCTCTTTTAATTTATGATAAAATTTCAGTGTTATCCATGCATCTTCCGCCGAATATTTGCATGCATCTTCCAGCTCTATATTTGCAAATGTCGCATTTTTTGGCACGACATCAGAAAATTTTATCGTATTGTAACCAAACAGCCGTTTTGCGAGCGAATCCATGCCTACACTTGACTCCGAATCCAAAAGCCACGCCATTATCATTGTATCAGCGTGAATTTTAATATCCTTGATGCCAAAATT
>JAISNG010000050.1 GCA_031276365.1 Campylobacteraceae bacterium
CTGCCTATATTTGATACGAAATGCTCATGAATATTTTTATGCTGTATAAAGTGCGGATAGTCGGCTTCTCTCATCAACTCTTCCTCAAATGAAAAGTGCGAAATCACATACTCCGTTACCTCCGAAAGCGTGTTTTTAACGATGCTTTTATCATTCAATATATGCGCTTCATGCAGTTCGTTGATATATTGGACTATCTTTTTATGTTGATTGTCTATCTCCTCTATGCCAATGTCATAAGAGCTGTCCCAATTCCAATATGCCATTTTTGCCTCCTATTTTTGTAATAATAGCATTTTAGTTTAAAAAAAATAAAATTTGGTACTATAAAATATATATTTTAAGTATGTTATAAGAAATTAAAATCAATATGGCGTTTATTTGATGGTGTTCAGGCATAAAGTACTCCTTGCATGAATAGAAGCGAAATTGCCGTCAGTAAAACAGTTGATAGTTGTATGTTTTTTACAAAAAATCTAACTATTAAGACAAACATAAACAAAATGGCGTTGCAAGCAAAAACAATTTTGACGGAATTGGCGTAAAGATCAAACAATACTTTTAAAATATTTCCACAAATATGGGCATACGCGATAATCAAAATAGATAACATAAGAAAAGAACTTAACAAAAATTCTATCATATTCTCATTGCGAAATACTTCCAAAATAGAACAAAATGCGAGATAGAAAATTATCCATACTATGATGGTTAGTATAACAATTATGCTTGGCGTTGTTAGTATTGTACTTAGTATTTTGGGATTATGGGGAGCTTTTAACTCCCCATTAAACTCAGTGAAGTTCTCTCCAAACTCCGTTTTTCCACTTGTAAGCAAAAAATGCGAGTATCGCAAAGAATATAACCATTCCTATACCGACATTTCTTCTCTCATCTTTTTTGCTGTCGCCTATCTTGTCAAGATAGTTTATGACTTTTTGCGTATGCTCTTTTGTAAGTCCTACGCGCGGCATCGCCGTACCGTCAAGTTTTTTCTGCGGGTCGTTGATGAAACTTTCAAGATATTCCGCACCGCGTGAACGTATCATCATAGATAAATCAGGCGGATTCGAACCCATGTAACGTTTCAGCGCGCTTTTTTCGCTCGGCGAATAAAATGCATCATATTTTATATCATGACATCTAACGCACGCCGTATCAAAAGTCTCCTTATCGCTTATATTCTGCGGAGTTACAGACTTCAAATATGCGATGATATCGGCTACCTCTTGGTTTAAATCCTCTCCGAAACCATAAAACGGCGTCATTGGAAACGGATTTTCATCGTTAAATTTTTTAGACAGTTTCAAAGCCTGCGTCGGATTGATAATAAGCGCGGCAAGGAATTTTTTGTCATAAACAGCTCCCGCAAGGCTTAGGTCAGGTATAACTACTCCGTAAGATTCAGATGACATTGCATTATCAAAAGGCGCTTCAAATCCTTGAGATTTCAATCCATGACAAGCAGTGCATGCAACAAAAAGTTCAGCGCCGCTTTCGGCATTACCATTAAGCGTACTTATCGCATTTACCTGTTCCCAAAGTGTCTTATAAGCGCTCAAATCATTCTCTCTTGCTTCCAAATCCTGCTTTGCGCCCTGAACGGCTTTTGCAAGATTTTCGTTATCAGGCTGTTTGGCAAGGTTTGCCTCAGCTTTTGTAAGTGCGGCTTTCGCCTCTTCTATCCTTACTTTTGCAAGAGCTGTATCTTCCTGCTCGTAGTTAAAGTCGGCAGGCGCCGTATGAGGACTTAACTGAGTGTGTGCAAAAGGCTCTATACCGATATAGGTTACAAGCGTGAAAATCACAAGTACCGCTAAAATCTTTAACTCTTTCATTTTGCACCTCCATTTATTCTTCTCTCAATTATCGTGATAAATGGCAGCAAGACAAAGAGTGCGAGAAAGATTATCGTAAAGACAAAGCCAGCCACATTGTTTGAGATAAAGATACTGTATTGGTCATCGCCCGGCGGTAGTTTGCCGTACACAGTAAGGAATATCAAATCCACGATAAGCACCCAAAACCATATCTTAAACAGCGGGCGTTTTGAAGCGGGCTTGACTGACGGGTCGCGGTCTAAAAACGGTACCAGCAAAAACGCAATTTGCGCGAAACCGAACGCAACCAATCCTATATACATCGCAGGAATACCCGCTATATCAAAATAAAATCCTCTCAATACCTCATAACTCCACAAAAAGTACCATTCTGGGTAAATGTGTGCGGGCGTTTTAAGATTGTCGGCAGGGTCAAAGTTGATAGGGTCCATGGCAAAATTAAAGTGAAAACATACAAGATATGATACAAATATCATAAATACGCTTACTACAAAAAAGTCTTTGCATAAAAATGCAGGCCAAAAAGGTATAACTTTGGACTCTTTTTTATTGCCGTATTTGTATTTATCGGCCTCTTCATCAAAATCAAACTCTTCTGCCGTTTGATTATTTACATGAGGTATGCGCAAAGAGTAAAAGTGCAAGGCGATAATAGCTATGATGACGATAGGTAAAAGTACCACATGAAGCATGAAAAATCTTGTCAAAGTAGCGTCTGCGGGATAAAAGTTACCCCTTATCCATACAACCAGTTCACCGCCTATAAGAGGAACGTTTGCAAATAGCTCCGTAATAACTTTCGCAGCCCAATAACTCATCTGTCCCCATGGAAGCATATATCCGCTGAATGCTTCGGCTGAAAAACAGATAAACAAAAGCATGCCGCTTATCCAGATAATCTCTCTGCCGTTTTTGTACGAACCGTAATATATCGCAACAAACATATGTATATATATGATGAGAAATATCAAAGATGCCGCCACAGCATGCAAATGCCGCCACAGCCAGCCGTATGCAACCTCTTGCATGATGACTTTATTGACACTGTCAAATGCAAGCGCAACATCGGGCTTGTAATACATCAGCAAAAATAACCCCGATATAAAAAGTACCGCAAATAGTACCAAAAGCACGATGCCCATAGCCCAAAGAAAGTTGATGTTTTTAGGTATCCAGTACTCCGTCATCAACACTCTCACCAAAGGCTTAACCGCCAATCTCTGGTCAAGCCAGTCTATAAAACCGTTAGCTTTTCTAATATGTGCCATTGTCCGTCTCCTTATGCTTTAGCCGTGAGCTGTTTATACTCATGACCTTCTTCGCCAAGAACCAGAGTAGCGCCGTCTATCTTAAAAGGCGGTATATCCAGCGGTTTTGGAGGCGGAGCCACAACAACAAGCCCGTCGGCATCAAATACGCCGCCATGACATGCACAATGAAACTGTTGTTTTGAGCTTTTCCATTCGGGGATACATCCAAGATGCGTACAGAGTTGTATAACTACTGTATAGTTTGAGTCATCTACCACTACGTCTCTCTTCTCGTTTTTCTTCATTTCCGCCGTTTTTTTCAAAATAAAAACAGGCAGTCCGCGCCACTCTATGGTGCGGCTTTCACCGTCTTTCATCGGTGAGAGATCTACGGTCAAAAATCCCGCAGCTTCTACGCTTGGCAGAGGGTCCCAACTCCTCTTCATCGCTCCCAGAGACAAAACGCCTCCCAAAGCGGCAAGTCCGCCAAACGCGAAGCCGAAGAACTTTCTTCTTCCATCTTCATGCGCCATGCTTGCTCCCTTGTAAAATTTTAAACCTTTGATTTTAGCGTGATTTTTATTAAATATATTTGATTTAGAGTCGTTTTTTAAAAATTTCTCATTAAAACGTTATAATTATGCAATGAAAAAAATGAAAATACAAACACTCATTCACACCGCGCTTACCGCCGAAGCAAAACCGATAACAGGGTATTTTGCCCTCGTATGCAAAAGCAAAATACCTTTTAATATATACGAAAACGACACTACCGCACTTATCGTTTCTGGTATCGGCGCGGCAAAAACCAAAGAGGCTTTGACTCTGGCATTTAGGCTTTTTTCTCCGCACACCGCGATAAATATCGGCATTGCTGGATGTGCTGATAAAAACGTACAAATCGGCTCTTTTTTTTGCGCTACGCACAAAAATCTCTCTGTTCCATATGCGCCGCTCTCTTCACACAAAAGCGCTGTTAAAAGCGGTGAGGGCATAACTTCACTCCTTGCAGACCAAGAAGGGGAGGCTTTTTTGGAAAATGTCCCCGACAATGTGGAAAAATATATCTTCAAAGTTGTATCCGACCACCTTGACGCGCGCATTCCGACAAAAGCCGAAGTGAGCGCTCTTTTGCAAAAAACGCTTCCATTGTGGAGCATCTATGTTTGAAGACAAATTTGACGAAGCATGCTCTCAAAGTCCGTCGGCAGGACTGCATATAAAGACAAAAGAGTTCATGAGGGAAAAATCCAAACGCTTTTCTCTCACTTTTTCGCAGATAAGAGAAGTCGTAACAGCGGCGGTTGATTTGCAAATGTGGGGGTTTGATGCAAAAGAGTTGTGGCGCGATGGAACGCTAAGGGAATTTTTTGAAAAATATGAGCAGATAAGAAACTCTCCCAAAGAGTACCGCGTTTTAAAAACGCAAAAACAAAACAAGCAGACCCAATTTTCAAATACTGACAAAAGCGTTATAGGATTTGGCAGCTGTCCGGTTGCAACGCCAAAAACCAGATGCTGCAATCTTCTGACTTTAGACGCTGTGGAGGGGTGTGCGTATGGCTGTTCATACTGTTCAATACAGACTTTTTACGCAAACAAGATAACCGTAAACAGTGATTTTGCACGCAAACTTTCACAGATAAAATTGGATAAAAATGAAATTTATCACATAGGCACAGGGCAGGCTTCCGACTCTTTAATGCTTGGAAATCATGGCGGCATTTTGGAGGCGCTGATAGAGTTTGCACGTGAAAACCCAAATGTGATTTTGGAATTTAAAAGCAAAAGCGACAATATAAATTATCTCCTGAAAGCCTCTTTGCCGCCAAATATCATCTGCACATTTTCACTCAATCCGCAGGTGGTTATTGACAATGAGGAGCATTTAACTGCAAACCTAAAGCGCCGCATAAACGCCGCCGCCGCTTTGGCGCAAAAGGGCAATCTGATAGGATTTCACTTTCACCCGATGGTTTGGTTTGATGGGTGGCAAAAGGAGTATGAGGCAATCGCCCAAGAACTTATGCAAAGATTTGACCCAAAATCAACCGCGCTTGTTTCCATGGGAACACTCACTTTCACAAAGCCTGTCTTAAGGCAGATTCGCCTTTTGGCTAAACAGACAAAAATCCTCCAAATGCCGCTCTCGCAATCTCACGGCAAATTTTCTTATTCGACGCAGATAAAAAAGCAGATGTTCGGCGCGCTCTATAGGGCTTTTGAAACGTGGCATGGAAAAGTGTTTTTTTATCTTTGCATGGAGGATAAGAGTTTGTGGCAGGATGTTTTTGGATTTGAGTATGAAAATAATGAAATGTTTGAACAGGCTATGAAAAAAGCTTACATGTATAAAATCACCGCCAAATGATAATATCGCTAAAACCAACAAAAAAGCTCAAATATTTATAGGGCAATTTTTTGCAAATTTTGCAAATTAAGACATAAAAACTCCGTTTTTTAAGTTGTATTTAATAATATTGGGTATAGAATATGAAATATTTATTTACTATACCGATAGATTAACTAAGGATTAAAATCTTTCGGGCATTCTGTTTTGGGTGAGGCTTAAACAGAACGCGGTAAATAAAAAGATTGATGTACATGCCGCAAAAGGGAGTTTTGTCTGTCTTCTAACGCCACATGTCAAACAATAAGCATTAGTTATGCGGCATTGTTTGGCATGAGCGGCTTTTTGCCAAGCAGGCAGGTACACAATCAGATACGGTATAAATTTGGCAAATTTTTCAAACAATATTTTTGTTTCATAAAGCCAATAAGTATCAAATCAAAATTAATATAAACAATTTTTAAGGAGGTATTATGAGTAAGAAAATTTTTTTCAACGCGTTTGAAATGAATTGTGTAGGGCATCAATCGCCCGGACTTTGGGCGCATCCGAGGGACAGGTCGTGGCAGTATAAGGATTTGGAATACTGGACGGATTTGGCTAAGACGCTGGAAGAAGGCTTTTTCACGGCTATTTTTATAGCAGATGTGGTTGGGTATTATGACGTATATAATGATGATGCGAAAGCGGCTGTAAAAAATGGTGTGCAAATTCCCGTCAATGATCCTTTGCAAATAGCAGGACCCGTTGCGCAAGCAACAAAGCATATTGGTATCGGCATAACATCGTCAACCTCTTTTGAGCATCCTTATACATGGGCGCGCAGAATTGCCACGGCTGACCACTACACAAAAGGGCGTGTCGGCTGGAATATAGTAACTTCATATCTTGAAAGCGGAGCGAGAAATGTCGGCGACAACGGCTTGAACCGTCATGATAACCGATATGAAGTTGCCGAAGAGTATCTGGAAGTCATATATAAACTGCTTGAGGGCAGCTGGGAAGAGGGCGCTGTAGTGCGCGACCGTGAGAAACGTATATTTGCCGACCCCGATAAAGTACATGAGATAGGACACAAAGGTAAATATTTTGAAGTTCCTGGCATTGGTTTAACAGAGCCTTCGCCGCAAAGAACGCCTGTTTTGTTTCAAGCAGGCTCAAGCGAGGCAGGTAAAAATTTTGCCGCAGGACATGCGGAGCTGGTTTTTGTTTCTACGCCAAGTAAAAAAGTGGTCAAAGAGTATATTGCCGATATCCGCAAAAAAGCCGCCGAAAATGGACGCGACCCTAAAAAAGTGCTTGTGTTGGCGTTGATAACCATCATTGTAGATGAAACGGACGAAAAGGCAAAAGCAAAACATGAGGAGTATAAAAAATATGTTTCATATGACGGCGCTTTGTCTTTGGTATCTGGATGGAGCGGAATCGACTTTGGCAAGTACAAACCAGACGAACCTATCAAAAAAGAGGATACAAACGCCATCATTTCAGTGGTTGAGCATTTGACAAATGGAGAGAAGGATTGGACGCCGAATGATTTAGCCGGCTGGGTTGGTATCGGCGGCATGGGACCGCTGTTTGTTGGTTCTGCCAAAACGGTTGCCGACCAGCTGCAAGAGTGGGTTGAATACACAGATGTTGACGGTTTTAATATCGCTTATGCCGTGTCGCATGAAACATTTGCCGATGTGGTCAAATATCTTGTCCCAGAACTTCAAAAACGCGGTGTATATCCCACTTCATATAAGGAAGGCACTTTGCGCGAGAAGGTTTTCGGATATAAATATCTGCCTGAAAATCACCCTGCGGCGCGTTACCGCGATATTGAAAAGATAAAAAAAGAGGAAGCTAAGAAAAACTGATGAACGAAATTTGAGCGTTTTTGAGTGATGAGGAAGCTCTAAAACGTTCAAAAATTATCCATACAAAAAGGAGTGAACAGTGATTGAGATAAAAAATTTGTCAAAAAAATATGTTCGGACAGACGGAAGCGTTGTTGAAGTGCTGAAAAATATCAGCCTTACTGTGCCTGACCGTTCCATAACGGCGGTTGTGGGTCCAAGCGGAGCAGGAAAGTCTACGCTATCCAAACTCATCAGTCTATTGGAGCGTCCGAGCGAGGGTTCTATTTTAGTGAATGGCAAAGACCTTTCTCACCTTTGGGGCGAGAAGCTTCGCACGGAACGCCGCGCTATTGGTACGATTTTCCAGTCGTCCGCTCTGCTGCACAGAAAAACAGCCGCACAAAATATCGCTCTTCCGCTTGAATATTTAGGTGTTGTAAAATCCGATATAGAAAAGAGAGTAAAAGAGCTGTTGGAAGCTGTCGGTTTGTCAGACAGAGGCGATTATTATCCCTCTCAACTCTCAGGAGGCCAGCAGCAGCGCGTAGGTATAGCCCGCGCGCTTGCCTTGCATCCGCAGGTGCTTTTGTCTGACGAGGCTACAAGCGGACTTGACCCGCAGTCCACGCAGACCATTTTGCGTCTTTTGAAAAAACTTCGCGATGAGTTTGACCTCTCTATTATTTTGATTACACATGAGATGGATGTCGTGCGAAATATAGCCGATTCTATTGCCGCGATAAAAGATGGAGAGATAGTAGAGCAAGGCAGTGTGCAGGAACTTGTATCAAATCCGAACTCCGAAATAGGCAGGCAGCTTATATCTTTAAGGGTGGCAGAAGCTTTCAACAACAGGCATCTTGTCGCGGAACTTACCTACAGCATAAATGTTCCCTCTAATTGGTCTCAGATATTAAGTAGGCAGCTAAATGTTAATGTGCATCTACTCGGGGCAAATATAGAACAAA
>JAISNG010000053.1 GCA_031276365.1 Campylobacteraceae bacterium
AGCGCAGCTTGAAATGCTTGGCGAAAAGTTTGAAAAAAACGCTTCGCTCACGCTCGGAACGCTGCTAAAATCAGGCACTATCTCTCCGCTCATGGGAAGTTCACTCATGAATGACAACACTTATGCGCTGGATATCTCAAGCTCTTTGATTGAAGCGGCGAAAATACTTTTTATCCACAAAAACAGTGAGCAGAAAGAGACGATGCAGTCGGTACTTTTGCAAAGCAACGAAATAATGGGAAAACAGTGATGGAAAGTGGATTTTTGGAGAAATTGAAAAATATGCTTGGAGTACAAAAATGCGAAGATGAAAATCTATCCTCGCTGATAGATAAACTTCATGCAAGAAAAAATGCTCTGAAACTTGAACTTGACGAAGTTGACGAAGCCAAAGCCAAAGAGTTAACGGAGATGATAGAAATCGTGGACGAGCAAATCAAAAAATGCGAAAAGATTCTTTTGGAAAATAACTCTTAAAAACTCGCTTTTTTACCAAATCTTGAATGGTTAAAACAAGTTTTGACAGTTATTTGCCGCCGAAATAGAGCAGTGCGCTTCCCCATGTAAAACCGCCGCCAAACGTGTCAAGCAGTATCAAGTCACTATGTCTTATCCTGCCTTCTTCATAAGCGTCGTTCATTGCCATAGGAATTGACGCGGCAGAGGTATTGCCATATTTTTGAACTGTTAAAACCGTTTTTTCGCGCGGAAAATCAAGCTTTTCGCGTACGGCTTCTATAATACGTAAATTTGCCTGATGAGGTATAAAATGGTCTATCTTAGAAGAGGATACGCCGTTTTTGCGCAAAATCTCCATAACGTCGTTTGTAAGTGTTTTTACCGCTACCTTGAAGACTTCGTTGCCTGCCATTTGCAGATATTCAAGCGTTCTGTCATCTTTTGGATACATGATTCTTGAGCGCGGAGCAACCAAAAGATGCGCATAATCGCCATCCGCGCTTATTTGTATATCCATAACGGCTTCGTTTTTGTTTTTGGTTTGGCTTATTATCGCCGCGCCGCCGCCGTCTCCGAAAAGTATGCATGTGCTTCTGTCCGTATAATCCACAACGGAACTTAATTTTTCTGCACCGATGATGAGAATATTTTTGTGGCGTCCTGATTCTATGAGGGATTTTGCGAGATATAATATATAGACAAAACCGCTGCATGCGGCGCTTACGTCAAATGCAAGCACATTTTTAATTCCAAGCTTTGAAGCGATAATACATGCGGTTGCAGGCATACACAGAAAATCCGGCGTAAGCGTAGCACAGATAACGGCGTCTATCTCATCTGTTTTTATATCAGCTCTTTCAATCGCAAGTTTTGCGGCTTTCAAGCCGATATCACTTGTAAGCTCGTCTTCAGAAGCAAGCCTGCGCTCTTTTATGCCTGTACGCTGGAGTATCCATTCGTCTGTGGTTTCGACCATTTTTTCCAAATCTTCATTACTTAGAACTCTTTTTGGAATATAAGCGCCGATAGATTTAAAACAGGCGAAAATCTTACTCAAAAGCTGAAATTTCCATTTCTATGGCTTGTGTTACATGCGAATCGGCAAATTTGAGAGCTTGAAAAATGGCATTTTTTATAGCTTTGGCATTACTTTTGCCATGACTTATGATGACGCATTTTTTTACGCCCATCAAAGGCGCGCCGCCATATTCGGCATAATCAACCTGTTTTTTAAGTATTTTAAAAACTTTTCGCATCAAAGCCGCGCCCGCAATCGCAAGCGGAGATTTTCTAACGTTCATCTTTATAATATTAGTGATAGACTCAGCAACGCCCTCGCTTGTTTTTAGCACGATATTGCCGATAAATCCATCACAGACAACGACATTGACGGAAGCGTCAAAGATATTGTTACCCTCAATATTGCCTACAAAAGAGTTGAGTTTTGCCATTATCTCATACGCTTCTTTAGTGATATCGTTGCCTTTGCCTGACTCTTCACCATTTGATAAAAGTCCGATTTTGGGCTTTTTAATACCCATGACGTTTTTTGCGTAACATTCGCCCATGACGGCAAACTGAAACAGATGTTCGGATTTGCAGTCCACATTCGCGCCAACATCTAAAACAAGCGTTGAAACGCCGCTTTGAACTGTCGGCATCAAAGTAGCGATAGCAGGTCTTGCTATGCCTTTAAGCCGTCCTATGCGAAGAGTTGCCAAACTCATTGTAGCGCCGCTGTGTCCAGCAGAAACAACCGCATCGGCTTTTCCTTCTCTAACCAAATCAACGGCTTTGTATATAGTGGACTCTTTGCGTTTTAAGACGTCTGTTGCGGATTCGTGCATATCAAACACATCTTCAGCTTCTACGTAACTGACTCTATTTTGCATTAAATGAGAAATGAGAGGCTTGAGAGCGTCCGTTTTGCCTACCAATACCACTTCAAAATCATCTCTCTCCGCAAGAGCCTTACTAACTCCCTCTATGATAGGCGTGAAACCCAAATCACCGCCCATAGCGTCAATAGCTATTTTTAACATTCAGACTTCTTAATATTCACCTGTATTTTTATTTATGCGATGAGGCATTTTCCATGTACCATCGCTTGCCTTTACGGGCATAGCTAAAGTAACTTTGTAGTGAGTTCGGCGTTTTGCGCCTCTTGTTTTGCTTACTCGTCTTTTTGGCACTGCCATTGTATTCTCCTTATATTAGTTTTTACATTGAGCGCAATAGTGATAATCGCTTTTTATAGACTCTATCTCGCTTTGTAAAATTTCGTCAAAATCAATAAATCCGTCATAAAACTCTATGACGTCCATTTCGTCCGTTTTGCCTTTATAAATTCCGTCCGAGACAAATATCTCAAGCGCTTCGTTTATCTCCAGCGTCAAATCCCCGCCGCATCTGTCGCAGACGTGGCTTATCTCTCCAACTAAAGAGGCTTTCAATAAAACCAATTTGTCGGATTTTCTAAAAAGCCTGCCGAAAAATCTTACACCCTGTTTTACACTCTCAAAGCCAAGAGATTCTTTGGCAACTTTTTTAAAAGCTATTTGCAATACTAAACTAACTCTCTTTTGCTAAAAAAGAATGCTATTTCTATTGCGGCATTTTCCAAACTGTCGCTTCCATGAACGGCGTTTGCATCTATACTTTCTGCAAAATCAGCGCGAATAGTACCTTTTTTCGCCTCTTTTGGATTCGTTGCGCCCATAAGTTCACGGTTTTTAGCTACTGCATTTTCGCCCTCAAGTACCATAACCACAACAGGTCCGCTTGTCATAAATTTCATCAAATCTCCGAAAAACGGTCTGTTTTTATGTATATCATAAAATTTCCCCGCATCTTCTTTAGAAAGCTGCAATTTTTTAAGAGCTGCTATGCGGAGATTATTGCTCTCAAATCTGTCAATAATCTTTCCGATAACATTTTTAGCCGCCGCATCGGGTTTGATAATAGATAGTGTCTGCTCCATATTTTGGGCGCTCCTTGACATATAATATCTCGTTTTAAAAAACAAAGGGTAGAATTATAGCAGAAAATTTGCTGTTTTTTCATAAAACGCGCCTGAATTTTTATAATTCAGGCAACGTCATCTTAAGAAGCTGCGGAAGTATCGCCTTTGCGTTTGTCTGCGCCGATTTCAGAACGAAACGGCTGAGTGTCCGACGCCGCATCCCATACGATACAGCCGTCTGTAGGACAGGCTGACGCACAAGCGGGCTGGTCATGATGACCGACACACTCTACACATTTGTTTGCATAAACATAATATATTCCGTCTCCTGTTGGATTGTCGCTGTCATCAACGATGGCTTCAACGGGACACTCGTCAATACATGAACCGCATGATATACACAAATCTGTAATTTTAACCGACATAATTTCTCCTTTAAAAAAAATGGACTCTACTATATCAAACTCTTATTTAAATGGTTATTAAAAAGCTTTAACATCATAAAATAGAGCTTTTTGTGTTACGATTTTGTTTGTTTGCGGTGCAAAATTACAAAATAAGATAAAAAATATCGTATTTTGTAAAAATTTAAACGATTACTTATAATAGTGGTGATACAATCTCCAAATAATAAAATTTATTATTTAGGAGAAAAAATGTTAGTAACAAAAAAAGCGCCTAACTTCACAGCATCAGCGGTTTTGGGAGATAATCAAATAGTTGGAGATTTTAATCTCTATAAAAATTTAGGTGAAAAGGGAGCAGTAGTTTTCTTTTATCCGATGGATTTTACTTTCGTGTGTCCATCTGAAATTATCGCATTTGATAAAAGGCTTGACGAATTCAAATCCCGCGGCATAAATGTTATAGGCGTCTCATGCGATACGCAGTTTTCGCACTTTGCATGGAAAAGCACAGACATAAAAAGCGGCGGCATCGGCAATATCCGCTATCCGCTTGTAGCTGATGTTACAAAACAAATTGCGCGCGATTTTGACGTACTTTTTAATGAAAGCGTTGCGCTTCGCGGTTCATTTTTGATAGACAAAGACGGCACGGTAAGACATGCAGTGATAAATGATCTTCCGCTTGGCAGAAATATTGACGAAATGCTAAGAATGGTTGATACGATGCTCTTTACAAATGAACATGGCGAAGTTTGCCCAGCAGGCTGGCACAAAGGCGACGAGGGTATGAAAGCAAACACAAAAGGCGTTGCCGAATATCTCGCTAAAAACGCAGAAAAACTCTAAAAAACAACAAACCCGCATCATAGTATGCGGGTAAATCAAAATTCTTTTTAATACTTCAAAATTCAGCTACTATGAGATAAATTTACATTTTTAATAATATATCCCGTATTTGAAACATTCTCTATATTGACGTCCGCGAGCTGTTTTTTTATGCGCAGTATTGCTGTGTGTATCGTGCTTTTATTTACGCTCTCGCCGTAATAGATATAATCTTCTATCATACTGTAACTGACAACGTGGTTAAGATTATAACAAAGAAGCCAGAATATTTTATTGTTTGTCTGCGTCAAAAATATCGGTTTATCATCTCTGTAGATAATCTCTTTGTTTGCGTCAATTGTTATCGAAGGACTTAAGCGGATTCGTTTTTGATTTATTTTTTTGGAGAGCGACAATAAAATAGCCGTCTGTAAATCCTGAATATTCAGAGGTTTCCTTAAAAAACTAAACGCGCCGTTATGAACGCTGTTTAATATATTTTGGTCTGTATCATAAGATGTGATAATGATAAACGGCTGTTGAGGCTTGATGGTAAAAATCTCTTTTATCATCTCAAATCCATTCAGTTTTGGCATATGAATATCGGCTACAATGATATCCACGCGATATTTTTTGAATATGTTAAGCCCTTCCATTCCATCTTTTGCGTCATAATATGACCCAAAATACTCTTTTAACCCCTGCTTTATCATAACGCGTGCTACATCGTCGTCTTCTACGACCAAAATAGAAAAACTGCCGAGCATTTCCAGTGTTGATTTTTTTATACTCATTTTATTCCTTGATATTTTTTTTAATTTTTAAAACAAAAGTCGTAGGATTGGCGTTGTTTGCCAACTCTACATCACCACTTAACTTCTCTTTTGCCAATTTTTTGGCAAAAAACAGCCCCATTCCAAATCCATTCTGTTTTTGAGAGCGGCTTAACGGCGAAAAGAGTTTTTTTGCACCCTTTTGCGTAATGCCGCCGCCGAAATCCGATACAAAAATAGAGATATTTTCATCGTCGGCGTCAAATTTTATCTCTATGGTTCTATCGTTAATATCTTTTGTATTAAGCGGCATAGCGGCTATGGAATCTTTAGCATTTTGCATAAGTACCAATAAAATCTGCTGTATAAAATTTTCTGATGAATAGATTTTAAGCCCTGTAACGGCAGAAGCGTCCATGTTTACCGTGATATTGTTCTGTGCAAAATTTGTATGCATAACATAAAGCACGTTATTCACGCACTCGCTCAATTCGAACTCGCTTATATCATCAGAGTTTCTGTAGAAATTGCGATAAATATTTATCGTTTTATCCATCATGCTAATAGAGCGCTGCGAAAGCTCCAGATTGCTTTTTATGCTATTTTTGTCCATTTTTTTTGCTTCTAAAAGCTGAATTGTGTTGCTGACGATAAGCATCAGAGCATTCAGCGGCTGATGCAATTGGTGATTGATAGCCGATACCAAAGCCCCGACTTCGCTCATACGCGAGTTATATTCCAGCAAATCTTCATACTCTCTTTTTTTCGCTTCCGCGCGCCTGTGCAAAAATGCATATAAACCATTTATGACAATAATAAATGTTATAAAACAGACAAATACCACCAAGGCATGTCTTAAAAAACGCATTAGAGCTTCATTTTCTATGTCGTTGCCGTCCATACCCACAGCCAAATACCAATCAAAATCGTCAATCGTATCTATTGATACAATATCGTTTTCAAAATATAAAGTATTGGGAGTTACATATCCCCCGTCCGTTTTATATTCGCGGATTTTCGCAAGTTTGTATTTAAGGGTATCTTTGCTGCCGCCTCCTTGAGTGAAAATATTACCGTTTTTGTCGCCGATAAAATAGTACAATTTATCATTAGGTACGTTCAAAGCTTTTATTTTGTTAAACAGCAGTTCCGTTTTGATGATACCGCAAAAGACAGCCTTAAATTCATACTCTTTAAAAACAGGCGTGCAAATATTAAATGTAGGTTCGTGCAAAAGTCCATGAGATTCTATGACTTCTATTGTAGTTTTAAGTTTTGTCTTCGTTTCCTGAAACCATTTCTCTTTGAGATACCATTTGTCTTCGTTTTCGGTATAGTAATGTTTATTGCCGTATCCGTACGTGTATCCCTCTATATAATCGTCCATTTTTTTATTATTAACGTATAAATATTTATCAGGCACCAAAAGCTGTACCGCGTCAAAATATTTGTTTCCCTCTATATATATATTCATAAAATGCTGCACATTTTTTTCATTGTCATGATTGTAGTCAAAATATTTTGCGGCAATCTCTATACTGTTCATGCGCTCTAATATCCATGACTGTATGATATATCTAATCTCTCTGAACATAATAATACGGTTTTGTTCGGCAATATTTTTAATATCGCTTCTGATGCCGAAAAAATTGTTGCCGAGCATTATGACGAAAGCTATAGTAGCAACCAGTATCAAATTGTAAATCTTATAATTTTCAATATTTTTGAAAAACTCTTTTATATCGCCCAAATATTCAACCCCAAAAATATAATCTAAAATGATATCATTTTACTAATTATTGTCAAGTATTACGACCCAAGCGAGTTTTTCAGCAATATCCGAGCAAAAATAAAATCAATTTTTCAACAGTATCACAGCATGCGATATTCAATTTACTCTACAAAAGTCAAAAGTAGATTTGTATTTGCTATCTGCGCTATTCTTGAAGCTGTGCTGCCGAATATTATAGGATTTAAGCCTGAGAGATTTCTGGAAGCAAGAACGATTGTTGTGTAGCCGTTTTGTTCCGCATAATCCTTAACCGCTTCGGATACGCTCTCGGCATCCATCACAACGACTTCGGCATC
>JAISNG010000068.1 GCA_031276365.1 Campylobacteraceae bacterium
AAACAGAAGGTGAAGCGAGGCGCTTGGCTGTTTTGAATGAATTGAAAAACTACTTTAAACCCGAATTTTTAAACAGGCTTGATGATATAGTGATATTTAATCCTCTCGGAGAGGACGGCTTGAGGGATATCGTGTATATCATGTTTGAGGATATCAAAAAGAAACTTGAGGCAAAATCCATTGAAGCGAGTCTTACAAAAGAGGCAGCTAACTTGATAGCGGAAGCTGGATTTGATGTGGTTTACGGCGCAAGACCGCTAAGACGCGCACTGTATGAACTCGTGGAGGATAATCTCGCTGAACTCTTGCTTGAGGATAAAATAGGTGAGGGTGATAAACTGAAAATAGACGCAAAAGAGGGCAGGATAGCTATAGAAAAGGTCTAAAATCATAATAATCGCTCTTTATTTTAATAAGGAGCGATTTCCCAAAACGCTTAAGCAAAATGCTTTCAAAGACGGGATTTAAAAGCCAACTTTTATATATTTGTTTGGCGTTTGGCTGATGATTGACGGCATATTTGTGCTGTTTTTGCTTGCATTTTATCAGTATTGCCATTTTACGCTTCCATGTTTTTTAAAAAAAGCAATTTTGCACATGTAATTCTATATAATATCTTAAATGTTTGCGGAGTTTTTCAAATCTCCAAAGCCGTGCAAAATATGCAGATTTTTTATAATAAATTGAAACTCTATTTTACTGCATCTTTCTATTTTTGTGTACTCTTTAAAAAAGATAATATCTTTATCAAGACATTTTTTGATAAATAATAGGTGTAAGCGATGTTAGTTATGATAATATATTTAATTTTATAAATATTACTATAAAGTATAATTATAAAAATACTTGCTTTTATATTAATAATATATTGTTTATATCAAAATAGTGTTGATTTATCAAATTTTTTTGACGGTATATTATTAAAAAAGAGCTATTGTTATATCTATCAATATTGTCTGTCGTTTTGAGTGTAATTCTGCTTAAAGGTTTAAGTGTAATTATTTTTTTACCATATTTCATCTCTCTAATTATGTATCGCAAAATATATAGAATCAACAAGGCAAATGAAGTTATTGCCGCCGCTTTGATAGAAAAACCGAAATGGAAACCAAAGCGAAGTGAAATTGCGCTTAATTCTTTTTGCTTTAGTGTATGCAGATTGCTCTGATACTTTTTTGTGCTTATTTCAATAATTATTATCCTGCCGTTTTCAGTGTTTTTTATTTTGCAAAGCTTTAATCTTACAAAGATTGTGACATGCGTTACAGTTTTGGAAACAGCGGCTTTTTGGATGCTGTTTCTCTATCCGATTTATGCCGCGCTGTTTGGACGCTAAGTAGTTTTTTAAGAATATTACAGTAAAATCTCACGCTAAAAATTAATATCAAGGAAGCACATGAAGCGCACATATCAGCCGCATAACACGCCGAGCAAACGAACTCACGGATTTCGCTCAAGAATGAAGACAAAAAACGGCAGAAAAGTTATTAACGCACGCCGCGCAAAAGGCAGAAGAAGATTGGCAGTATAGGTTCTTATCGCTCGCTGAAAAAGAGCGGTGAGTTTTCGGTAATTTATAAAATTGCAAACAAGTGGCACTGCGATGGTGCCGTGGTCTTTTACAAAACATCAGACGAGAAAAAAGTAGGGTTTACTGCAGGCAAAAAGGTAGGCAATGCAGTTCTTAGAAACCGCGCCAAAAGAAGGCTTAGAGCGCTTTTTGCGGAGTCGGAGCAGAGGTTAAAAGATGGAATTTATGTCTTTGTAGCCAAAAATGGTTTAAAAGATATGAGTTATAAACAGTTGAAAAGCTCGCTTTCGTGGTCATTTAAGAGGCTTGACTGCTTGAAATGATTAGAAGTTTTGCACTGCATTTTTTAAGGGTTTATCAGAAATTTTTCACGCTTTTTAGCTTCGGGAGCTGCCGATACTATCCGACATGTTCGGAGTATGCAAAGTGGTTGTTTGAGTATGACAATCTGCTCTTAGCGCTTTTAAAAAGTATGTTTAGGATTTTACGGTGCAATAAGCTTTTTGTAGGCGGTATTAACTATCCTAAAATCAAACAAAGCAGGATAAAAAAGCCCAAACTTTTAAAAAGCTCGTTCAAAAAAACAGATATTGCGGTGTGGTTTGTCCCTGCGAATAACAAAATTTTTTTTGTAGTTAAAGCACTCCGCAAGATATAAAATTAAATTTAAGGATTTTCCGTGTTAGACAATATGAGTCCGCAAAACAGGCTGTTTTTGGCTATATTTTTAATGATATTGTGTTTGGTTTTCTATTCCTATTTTTTTCAGTCAAAAGTAGCGGTGGATGCTGAAAATATTTCGCAAACGCAAGTTAGCACACAGGCAAATGAGGCTCCGCAGGTAACTCAAAATACCGCCGCGGCAGCTCCTACAAGTACACAAAGCGTGAACATGGACGAAATTATCGCCAAAGTTGAAGCGCAGGATTTTGAAATATATATAGACAAACTTGGGCGTATTTCAAAATATTTTCTAAACGGCAATGACTTCAAAGATGAAAACGGCGAAAGAATACAGCTTATAGACGACTCCTTATCCCCTCTGCCTTTAGAAGTTAGATTCGGCGACAGGGCATTAAACAACGAAGCATTTAGC
>JAISNG010000098.1 GCA_031276365.1 Campylobacteraceae bacterium
AGTTCAAACAACCATTCCGAATGAATTCAATAGTTTTAAATACATAATGTTAATTGCAAAAACAAAATCACAAAAATACCCAGTTATACTTTTAGAGCTTGAAAAATTAACACATCAAACAATAATTATAGATAATAAACCATGGCATATTGTTGGTTTCAAAAACACCGTGAATGATTTTTTTAAATTTGTATCATTGGTTGATTTAACATCAACTTTAACAAATGTTGTAATTTATCGGGATGGAATTCGCATGATTGAAAGGGCATATGCAATTAGAATTGTATTTGAATGTGCAATTAAAGCCAGTGCTTTTGAAGATTCATCAATATATTGCAACGAAGTTGTTATTAGAGAAAAATATCCAGATGCGGTTGGGTTTAGTATAAATATCGGTGCCGTTAATAATAAGTCAAAAATTCAACATATGGAGTATGCCAAAATTACAAATCCATGTCATAAACTTGGTTCTCTTGGATGGCATTTCAACCCATACGAACATCATAATGTTTTAGAGTACTTTAAAGCCTATGTGGCAAAAACAAATTCAACAATTTTTGATTGCCCATATTTTAAAATTAAAAATTTTTCATGCGATTTTTTTGATGAATATAAATATTAAATTATTGGGTTTTGTTAGAAATACTTATGTCAAATCATCGATAATATCACGAACTTCTTTAATTTTTTGTAATTTATGTTTTAAATGATAATTTTCTATCATCAACTCTAACGCAACTTGTGCTGTTTTTGGAACTTCATTATCCCACTGCGAAATCGCTGAAGCTGTTAATCCAAACTTTTCCGCCAATTCTTTTTGCGTTATTCCCAACTCTTTGCAAGTCTTTTTTACGATGTTATCGCTCATTTACTGCCTTTTTCATTATATTATTATATCTAAAAACCCTTAAAATAGGGCTTCAAACCAGCTCAAAAATAAACTTTGACTTCGGCGGATTATACGTTATCTCAACCGCGTCAATGACAGTATCCACTATGTCGTCATGAACGCCGTTTGGAAACGACACCAGTTCATCAAGCATATGTTCGTTTGTATCAAGGTCATCCACATAATACATACCATTGAGTTCAAGATACGGCAGCGCCTCCTGCGCCCTTGTTATCTTGTCTTTGTCCCTCTCTATGCCTCTTACCATTAGATTATCCCGTTTAAGCCTTTGATACAGGTCTGTACCGCTTGCTTTCAACTCTACATACATGCCGTCAAACGGAAATATACTGTTTCGCTTATAAAAATTCCTCGCTGTCATCTCGCGTTCCATACTCTCAATTTTACCTCTATATCTATCCAAGTTATAAAGTTTGTCATCAATACTAATACCGAAAGCCCCATAAACAGTATAGTCGTTTTGTTGTTTTGTCCCGATAGCAGTATCCGCAACAATAAAATATTTTTTAAACTTCACTGTTTTGATTACCGCGCGCGGTACAGGCTTAAACCACTCCAATTTAAACAAGTTGCCGCCTTGAACTATTGGATTTTGCTGATATAGGCTTTCAAAGTCGTTTATACCCATAGTCTTTTTCATATTCAAGAGAAACTCGAGACTTTTATGCTCGGGAAACAACGCCTCGCCCTCGTCTCTGTGCGTTTCGTCCGTGTCCGATATGGCTTTATAACTCAAAAACTTAGCATTTCCAAACTCTTGTATCCTGCCTGCCAAGTCGTCAATGTGCCATCTTGTCAGTATCATTAAAAATCCCGCTTTGTCAGAAAACCTCGTCCTGAAGTCATTAGTGTACCAATCCCATGTCTTATTCCTAACTGTTGGAGAGTTTGCCGCTTCGCGACCTTTGACTGGGTCGTCTATCACGCCTAAGTCTAAGCTTTCACCTGTGATAGAGCCGTTTACCGTAGTGTTTCTGAAGTATCCCTCACTATTCGTGAACTCTATAAGGCTTGAATTTCGCCTCTTTTGAGACGATACGGTAGTTATGTTTTTTGTATTTAGTATGCTTCCGAATATCTTTTGATAGCGTATGCTGTCCAGCATACGCTGCATTTTGAGGTTAGCGCGGACAGACAAAGCGTCTGAAAAGCTTGCAAATATCACTTTTAGATTGGAATTTTTACCGCATATCCACGCCATAAAATCAACTATCGCTTCAGATTTGCCATGCTGAGGCGGACTTTGGATTATAAGGTTTGGTCTTAGTCCTGCCATTAAATCAAGATAAAACTGCTGAAGATGTTCCGTCAAATCCCTGTAAAACCACCCTGTTTTATCCTTTGGGTGCATAAGCCGTCTGAATGTATAAAAGTCATCTTTGGCTTTGAGATTGAAATACTGTTCCAATAGCTCCACATCTTGCATGCTATAACTCAATAGGCAATCCTCGCTTATTAAGTTCTTCTTTGAGTTCCTCTTTGGTCTGGATATTATTCACCTGCGTGTTGGTTTGGACATTGATTTGCTGATTGGCGTGTCTTGGATTAATTCCCAAAGTCAAAGAGGCTTTATCCGCCATTTCAACTACCGCTTTTAAATCGTTTGGATTGTCAAGCGTATCTATGATATTTTCTATCCTTTTTAACGCTTTGGTAGTAACATCATAAATCAGTCTTTTATTGGCGATTATATCTGTTGCAATTTCGTCTAAAAGTTGTATTTCTGTTGCTTTTTTTGTTGCCTTTTTTTCGGCGATTGTGATTTTAGCCTCTATGTAATCGGCATTTGCGCCTTGTTGCCATATTTGCCGCTTCGCTTTTTTGCTTATTACCGCATAGTTTATGCCTGTCTTCTTCTCTATCTCTCTTAAAGTTAGTCCCGCTTCATAATAAGTCTTTGCCGCTTCCCATTGTTTATCAGAGTGAGCCATTAGACAATTCCCTCTATAAATTGCTTCCATTTGGCTATTTTTTCTTTCCACAATGGCGAAGTATTGAGAAAATGAATTATCACCTCGCCTTTAGTCTTTTTCTCTTTTTCGGCTATCTTTTCTATGAGATTAGCTTCGTCAATGGGCAAAGAAATCCTTATTTCGCATTTGTAGGTTTTTTTATCCATTATTCAGCTTCTTAATCTTTGCCTTGTACTTTGCGATTATCTCTTGTAATTCCTCAATGCTCCATTTTTTAGTTTGGTTATTGGTCTCAAGCTCACTAACCATTTCAACACCTATCTTTTTTGTGAGGCTTTCTCTGTATTTGACAAGGTTGCCTGAAAAGTGGTTATTGCAGATACTACACTGTTTATGACAATTAAGCTCGCTAAACCTTAACGCACCGTTCCTGCCTTGCGGTCTGTAGTGTCCCGCATGCCACTGTCTGTTTGCCCCTGCGTAACCGCACGAGATGCAAGGCTCTTTAGCGTCCCGAAGTCTTATGTACTTGTTAAAAATCGCCTGCGCGCGGACCAAGAGCGTTTTTTTATCTGACGCCCTGTAAATCAGCTTAGCTTTTCTTTGTCTTTTCGCCTGTAAAATTTTAGAATACTCGTGAGCGCACTTGATAGAGCAAACGACTTGACCTTGTCGGGACGGCGTGAACTTTTGCTTGCAGGCTTTGCAGATTTTCACGAAAACTTCCTTATTTTTAAATTCAACTTTTTTTCGCCGATTTCAATACCTTTTGGTTTTGGCTCTGCAAAATCAGGCAATTCAAGGATATTGATTATCTTGTCTTCGTCGGTAAAGCCTATCATCACAACGTCTGTGAATTCGCTTATCCCGTTTTGCCGTTCAATAAGCCCTGCCAAATGCGTTGTTGTTAGTTTTTCGGGCTGTTTTGTGAAAGTCTTATAAAAATTCACAAACTCTTTCGTTCTGAAACTCCAGTCGTTTGTCTCCATATTGCAAAGAGCTATCCAACCGCCCATAGCGTCCACGCAAGCCATGAGAGCCTTATCGGCAAAGCAAACCGACATATACTTGCCGTGATGCCTAAATGCTCGTTTTAGCTCAGATAGAGCTTGCATGGCTTTATTTTCAACATCTTCCAAAAACTCGGCAGGCATTGGAAAATTTGAATATTTGCGCGTTGAGAGAATGTCAATACAAGCCTTTTTAAACTCTTCAAATCCAAGCTCTTTAAGCACTTGATAATAAAGCTCGTATCTTGCTTCGCTTACTTTCTCGTGATAAGCTTCGGCAATCGGCGAAAGCTGGCTTATCATCTCCACCCTTGTCATGCCTCTTCCTCATAGCGTTTTAGCCAATTCAAGGCGCTTGCGTAAGAATACGCACCCTCTTCGCTTATTTTGCCCTCTCTTACAGCCTGTTCAATTTCGGCAGGCAGTGGGTTTTGTTCAATTTTGCTCTTTTTTAGCAGGAACAGTCCCTGCCAGCCGTTCATAATGCTCTGCTCAATGATTTTATTCGCGTCATAGCCTTGCTTTTGCCATTCAGCCAATTGTTTCAATTGCTTCTGAATGGTCGTAGGTTTCAGGCTATGACCAATCTCCCGTCTATGTCTTGTCCAATCATCCCAAAGCGCAGGATTGATAAAATCAGGCAGGTTTTGAGTTGAAATTTGATTTTTTTCGTTTTTTTGAAGATTTGAATTTTCGTTTTTTGTCAAAGGAGATGAAGTTATGAATGAAGAAGCTTTAGCTTCTGAATGAATAACTTCAGAGGATTTATCTCCCTTAATATCTTTCTCTCTTAATTCTCTCTCTTTGTATGACATTTTGTCATAGCCCGACTGACAATTTGTCATACCCTCTGACTGACAATTTGTCATAGTGTGTGCAGATTTTGCACTGTTTGTTAATGAGGAATTTTCTTGATTTTGACTTACAATATTAAGCCATTTTTGAGTTACTTTTAAATGCCCAAAATCGTTTTTGGTTAAAAAGCTTTTTTCAGTCAAATCAGCGATAAATCTGAAAATTTGTCTCCCCGAAACGCCCAACCACTCCGCTAATGCCTCTTTGCTTGCATAACAAGCGTGATAGTCATTATTTGAAAGAAAATAGATATTTTCTAACAATGCCCATTCAAACATAGAGAGGTTATTTTCGCTAAGCGCGTCCATATTAATTGCTATGTATTTTTTCATAATTTTCTCCTTAAGAAAATTACACCTTAACAGGTCAGCCCCAACTTAAGGAGGGTTGAGAGCGGGCTGACTTGTTAAAGGCTCTTATCATTTTCCTGATGTCAAGAAAATGATATTTTTAAGCCGTAAGGGTTTACCACGCCTTAGGGCAACAGCGGCAAACAAGTACTTACTTTGCCTTGCCTGCCAGAGCATAAGCTCTAAGAAGTGCGCGATGACATACTCAGTAGCAATCCGCGCGCTTATTACAGCCTATCTTTTCACCTTTTGTGCGATAAAAATCTCAAATTCATATCGCCATATGCGCACTCGTATCTCAAAGTCCCATACAAATGGACAAACACTCAATTTATCCGATTTTGGAGTAATAGTCAGATTTGTATCAAATCCAAAGTTACTGTAATCATCTTTCGAATACTTATAAAAGTTTGTTCTTATCAAGAACCGCCAAAATTCAAAGACTTTCATTTCTATCCTTTCGTTATAAGGTCAAACGCCACAGCTTTGGGATTGGTTTTGATTAACTTCTCTTGCTCCGATATTCTCCGTATCGCAGGTTTGATTAAGAGGTTAATCACCTCGCTGTTGCTTAAACTTTTAGCGTCCGCTATTTCGGACACAAACTCCAAATCCATACTTGAGAGCGATACGGTAACGCGGCACATCTTTTTATCGCCGTTCTCACCGCTCGCACCGTACAGTTCACTCATTCGCACCCTCTTGTACGCCCCCGTTCCCATCATCACACTTCGTAACGCTCGGTAACTCTTGCGCACAGGTTTTTGATTTGGTAGTATTTAAATTGAAAAAAAACTTGATGTCATCATCTGACCAATTTAGTTTTTCTTTTAGTGCAAAGGCTTGAAAGGCTTTCAATCTTAACTTGCCTTTGCACATTTTAGAAATTGTTGATTGTGTTACGTGTAAAACTTTTGCAATTTCATTTTGGGTAATATTCATATAAATATTATTCCATTTTAGAGTTTAAAAAGAACTTAAATTTTAATCTGAAATGGAATATTACTATATGGCATAATTACAATTGTTTTTTAAGGAGTTTGCTTTGAAAAATGCCGTTACAACTATTCAAAAAATAATGAAAGAACGGAATATAAAACAAAAAGATATAGTTGAATATTTGGGTGAGAGCCAGAGTGCAGTATCAAAATGGTTAAGTGCCAATGAAAAAATTAGAAATGACATCCCAAACACCGTTTTATTGAAAATAGCCTCATTCTTAAAAACCTCTCCTTACTATTTATTAGGACTTGAGGAAGAGGGAATAAGCACTTCCAATAACATCATCTTCCTTGACAAAATCAATCTCCGTGCGGGCGCAGGTGCGGAAGGTTACGCTGATTTGCCCATAGAAACCACGAAAATCGGCATAGACAAATCAACCATAGCAGACATTAAAGGACTTGACCCGAAAAATCTCAAAGTCATTGAAGTCATAGGCGACAGTATGCAGCCTGAATACTATGAGGGCGACTTCGCGATAATAGACATGGTAAACGAACGCAAAGATTTTATCAAGATAGAAGGCATTTATATCGTGCGCGTTCACGATGTTATCTATATCAAAAAAGTTAATTTCTTACCTGAAAACAAGATAAGATTGATTTCGGTAAATACCCAATACGGCGATATTTATCCGCACAAAGACGGTTACGAATATGAGATATTAGGTAAAGTCTGCGGAAAGATACAGTTTTTCAAAGGCTTGACGTTTGATTATCAGGGGATAAAATAAAAACAAGGAGTAATATATGAAAAAGATATTCTTCTTTTTAGTGATTGTTATCTGTTTTTGTTTTGCTAAAACAGATAGTGAGATTAAGCAAGAAATGATAAAGAAATCAATAGCTTCTTATTCTGGTAGTTGCGCTTACCCCTATAATTATGCAAAAAAAGGCACATGTGGCAAAAGAAGTGCTTACAGCAAATCAAGAAGCGTGTTATGTTATGAGTCCGACATTACAGACGAAATGTTACAAAGCTATAAAAAAAGAATGGAATAAGGAAGCACAATGTATTTAGGCTTTAGCAAAAATTTAGGCAAAGGTTTCAAGATAGGCATGGGTACAAAGTTGGGCAGTAGTAAAAAGAGTGCGACTAAATCCGCCAGAGCAAGACAGCAAGAAACGGCTGATAAAGTAACAAGTGAAATAAACAAAGCGTATCACAAATTTTTTAGAGCAAACAATATAAGCAAAAACGAGATAGATAACACAGATATCAATGAAGCTTTCAAAGACAATAAAGTGGTTTTGGAAGATGCCAAAAGTTTAATGAAATTGTATCATATGGCAGATGAAGTAGTTGAAAAAATAAATATGGCAGGAACTATGTCCGCATCCAGAAGAGACAAGTTGATAGATATTACTTTTGAGATGAAAAAGATAGCAGATAAATATGAAAACGATACGCAGGAGATAACATTGTCGCAAGGAATAGGCAAAGGTTTCAAAAAAGATATAATGATAGCTGCTTTAATGCTTATAATTGTATGTATATTTTTATTCGCATTGCTGTAACTTAAAAAACAAAGATTAAAAACTAAGATATTAAAGGATATACAAGAGTGAATTTTTTTGATATTTTCAAAAATTTAAATTTCGGAAGAGGTTTTGATTTAATAATTGCTTTATCTTTTATTTTTTGTTTCATGTTTTTAGTTATTCCTTTGCAAAATAACATTATGCTTGCCTTATTCTCTTTTTTCGTTCTTTTTGTTTCGCTTGCTGCTAAACTATTAATTGAACGAGGCGCAGGATATGTACATGAATATAAATACTGCTGGGCTTTTGCTATCCCTCTTTTTATAGCAGGATTTATCTGTTTTTGCGCTGGAATATATAAACTACTGCAAAGCTTATAGTATTATGGCATCTTAAGACACAAAACAATATGAAAATTGAATTTTCAATAGTTTTAAAAAAGGATACGAAAATGGCAGAAGATAAAGATAAAAAATCTAACGGTAACGGTTCAGGCAAAACAACAAAAATAAGAACAGGTGGCAAATAAAAAATAGTGATAGAGCTTTCAAAGAGGGGATAAAACTTGAAATTCTATCCGAAAAAGAATTTTTGGAAAATGTATAAGGATAAAAAAATGGCTGATGGAAATAACCATTTTGAAAGCAAAAGACCACATACCGAGATAAAACATGCTATTCTTAAACAAACTCTAACAATATCAGCCTCAATAGCAGACTATTCGGGAAAAGCCAATGAAGCATACACATACATAGATGTATATGCAGGTGGCGGTAAGTTCAAGGATGGTCAATATGGTTCGCCGATGATAGCTATTGGAACTATAAACAATAATGCTAAAAAATTATCAAAACGATTTATTTTTTGCGAAAAAAATGAGGAAAATTATAAAGAATTATTAGATAGTATATCTGATGAAAAAAATGCCAAAGCTTATTGTGATGAATGGACAAATAAAGAGAGGGAGATTTTTAGCCCATTTGCTAATTCAACATGGGGATTTGCGTTTATTGACTCATTTGACAATTTTACGGGGAAAGCGTTTGATATTTTAACTCATCATTTTTCGCTTTCGCATAATAAGCTAAAAGAGATGCTTATTTTTTTCAATTTCCAGGCTCTAAAAAGACTTATGCCAAATCACTCTAAGCAAGTAGCCGATACACTCAAAACAACCGAAGAAATTATCATTGATATCAGGGATAATAAAAATAATCAAGACGAAAAACTTGCTAAATTAATATTTGAGCAAATGAAAAAAGCAGACAAGAACTATGTTTTAGGTGGCGCAATACCTACCAGTAGAAATGGCAAAATCATAGAAAGCAATAATTTTTACATGGTGTTTGGCACAAACAGTATAGGCGTGGCATGGTCTTTTTTTGATGCCTATTGTGATGCTATATCAGACAAAAAAGATAAAAGCAGAAGCAAGGTAAATCTTTTTACAATCACGGAATTGGAGGATAATATCAAAGGCATTATAGATAAATATAAAAAACTTAATTTGTTGGATTTAGTGCAAGAAGTATGGCAAATATTCGTTGGGTGGAAAGACTACTCTATGGATAAAAATATACCAACAAAAAACAATATAAAAAATATTTTAAATACTTTGATTTCTAACGGTTTTATAAAATGTTATTGTGATAGCATTGAGATAGGAAAAATATCAAGCGAAGCCTTAAAAACAAACAAAAACCTAAAAAAGTACATTATCCAAAAGCTATAGGCATCTCATTCCATACTCTGCCGTCCAGTATCTTGCCTGCGGCTTTTTTGTTAAAGCCTCCCCACTGTTTAAAAAAGAATGGAATGGCTTGAGAGATACATTTGTCTCTTATATTTCTGACCCACTCCTGTTTAACGGCTCTTGCTCCTGCGCCGCTCTCACCACCTACTATCACCCAATTTATACTCTCAAGCGGGAGATTTGGTATGTCAGAGAGCAAAGGCTCTATAGATAAAAATCTCACTTTTGAGGGGATTTGCGCCAAATCGTCTATCCTGTAAGTATGTTTTTGCGATTCTACTGTTACGCCCATCCAGATATTATTGCTCCATGTGAGTTTGGGCGACAACTTCGTCAGCCTTTCAGAGCGTTTGGTCAAAACTTGAAATATATGTCTCTCTGCTTTGTTCATGACTTCAAAAACCTTGATAATATGCTCATCAGATACGCTATCGTGAAATATGTCGCTCATAGAACACACAAATATGATTTGCGGTTTTTTCCATTTTAACGGCTCGTCCAAAACATCAGGGTGAAACATCACGCTAAAACCGTTTTTGTATCGCGGATTGCCCATAGATTGAAGTCTTTTAGCCATTTTTTCAGCATAGCAGTTTACGCAGCCTGTGCTTATCTTACTGCAGCCTGTTATGGGATTCCAACTGCTTTGCGTCCATTCTATGTGTGATTTGAGTGCCATCTAACTCTCCATTTTGTGATAATTTTATCTATCTCAAGCTTAATAGTCAATCTAATATTTTTTAGCATTATAGCATAAAAAATACAATTTATTCCATTTCAGATTAAAATTTAAGTTCTTTTTAAATTCTAAAATGGAATAATTACATTATCAATTCAAAGGAGCAACCATGCTTTACATTAGAGACAAAAAGTTCAAAAACACTCAACATCGCGTGATGTACGAGGGAGTAAGCGGCACGCATTTTTCCGTCAAGTGGTTTTCGCTCAAAAAAACCGCTGATGAATTATTTATAGTTGAAAACAGCACTGGCAAGATAGCTGATGTGTTTGCAAGATAAGGTGAACGAAATGACATATAAGCATAACAACCTCTCGCACAATGACACAGTGGCGATTGAGAGAATGGAGAGCCTTGAATATGACTTAGAGCAATCCGAAGCTCTGTATGCAGTAGAGGAAGCTATCGGTAATGCTATTGGACTGTTTGATATGGATACGTTAGAGATTGAGATAGGTAATATGATGAGCAAGGATATGCTATTAAGGAGTAAAAAGTGAAAAACGAAGTCATAGTGCTTAAACAAGCCCCAATTATTGAGTATGGGCTATTGGACGCGATAAGTGAAGAGGTTAAGGCCAAGATAGAGGCTTTAAATCTTGACAGTATAGAAGCAAGCGAAACTACGCTTACAACCATCAAAAACATACGAAGCGAGCTTGGCAGGGATTTCAAAGACTTGGAAGAAAAACGCAAACTTGTCAAAGAGATGGTTATGAAGCCTTATAACGACTTTGACGAGCAGTACAAAGTTAAAATCTCAAGTCTTTTTAATGATGCTGATAAGAAATTAAAGGCAAAGATAGACGATGTAGAGAATGAAATTCTTGCGCGTAAAACAGAGGGTTTACAAGATTATTTTCTTTTGCATAACAAACACGACTTTATCAAATTTGATGACGTAGGACTTCATATCATTAAGTCAAAATCAGACAAAGTGTATCAAGACGAGATAGATGAATATCTTAAGAAAATAGACAATGATTTAAATACGATAGCTACCGTAACGTTTGAAGAGCGCGTGCTTGCGAAGTATCAGATAGTCAAAGATTTAAACAGAGCCATCAGTGAAGTCAATATTGAAGTTCAGAGAGAAGACGCTATCAGAGCCAAACAAAAAGCGGACCAAGAGACAAAGCCAGAGCAGGCAAAACAAGACCAGCCTAAGCCTGAAATAGTAGAACCAGCGCAAACGTTCAAATGTTCCTTTACGGTCTATGGAACGAAAGAGCAGTTAAAAAGGCTAAAAGAATTTATGAAAGACGAGGGTATCAAATATGAGTAACGAAGTAAGGGAGTTAGCGGTTGTCTATAAGATAGACGACAACGAGGTGAAACTCACTCCAAAAATAGTACAAGAGTACATAGTTGGAAGCGACAGTAAAATTACGCTTCCTGAATTTAAGTTTTTCACTGAACTTTGTAAAGTGAGAAAATTAAACCCATTTTTGAAAGAGGCTTACCTTATCAAGTATGGCAATCAACCTGCGCAAATAGTTGTCGGTAAAGACGCTATTCTAAAACGGGCGATAAAAAACCCCGCTTTTAATGGTCGCGAACAAGGTATCATTGTCAAGAATAAAAACGGCATAGAAGAACGCAAAGGCACTTTCAGATTAAAAGATGAGGAACTTGTCGGTGCATGGGCGAAAGTATATAGAAAGGATTGGCAGTATCCTGTATATATAACAGTGAGCTTTGATGAAGTCGCGCAAAAAAAGAGCAACGGCGAACTAAACATTAATTGGGCGACTAAAAGCGCGACAATGGTTGAAAAGGTCGCGCTTGTCAGAGCGTTAAGAGAAGCCTTTGTTGAAGACTTGGGCGGAATGATAGATGAAGATGAAGCGTGGACGGAGAACGCGCCGAGAGTATCAGGAAGCCCCGTCATGTCACAGCCAGACGCTTTTGAAGAGCCGATAGAAGCTGAAATAAGCTTGGACGAGGTAGTCTAATGTTCAATGTTATCGGCACAGGGTCAAAAGGAAATTGTTTTACATTCGGCAACTTGATGATTGATTTAGGTTTGCCGTATGACAGGATAAAAAACTATCTTGGCGATGTAACTTATATACTCTTGACCCACCGCCATAACGACCACTTGAATTTAACCACTCTTAGAAAGGTGATTGCTAATACCAATGCGACCTTTGTCTGCGGGTGGTGGTTAAAAGAATACCTGCCAAACGACAAAGTTAAAATTGTTGAAGCAGGTAGAAATTACGAACTTGATGATTACAGAATAAGTCCCGTAATCGCTTATCACGATGCGCCAAACTTTGGCTATCGGATAATGAAAGACGGGCATAAACATTTTCATATCACCGACACGGCTACGCTTGATGGCATTACGGCGCGGGGCTATGACAGTGCAAGCATAGAATGCAACCATTGCGAAATTAGAGCAAGAGAGTTAATTCAAGAGGCTAAAGAAAAAGGCGAATTTACACATCTTGAGGGTGCAATGAACTCTCACCTTAGCGTCCAAAAAGCGATTGATTTTTGCCGAACAAATGGCATAAAAAATCTAATACCCGTACATGTCGGAGAGAGTACTAAGAGCGAAGTTTTGAAAGCTTTAAGGATTTGGGATGAAAATCTCAAGTAATTTTAACAGGTTTATCTTCGCAGTTTTGAAAGACTTACATAGTAATTGCAAAGTCTTGAAAATTGACGAACCGAAAGCAGAACTTCCAATTCAAGCGATTGATAGGGAGAGTTTGCGAAACCTGCTTAAATACTTAGATATGAGTTATCCAAGAGATGAGAGAGGCATTCCATTAAGTTACAGAGACTTAAACAGCAAACAGATGACCGAACATGTAAATTGGATAGAGAGACAGGCAGGGTTTAGCGGCGTTGAATTAAGCCATATAACAAGAGAATGGGCACGCATTATGGCGCAATATAAATTATAAAAATACTATAAGAGCTTCACGGAGCTTGTATGGAATTTTTAAGCTATGGGATTGATTAGCGGTGGGTTTGCGGTTTGACCATATAAACCGTTTGGCACAATTGTTAACGAAATAGATTTTAAAAGGTTTTTTTATATAATATAGTAAAGGAAATACATGGAAGAGAAAAAATTTGATTTAAAGCTTTTTGAGCAAGAAAAAAAAGAAGTTAAGTTTGACTTGAAATATTTTACGCAAGATGAAAATATCGTAAAAAAGACTTGCAAAGAGCTGGAAATAACACGGCAGGAGCTTGCAGAGCGTATCGGCGTAAGCGAAACATCAATCAATAGGTGGGCATCATCTCCAGAAGAGATGCCTTTACAGGCAATCAAAACATTTGAATTATTGCTAAAAAATAAAGAACTTCAAGAGTTTTTTGATACTTTTCAAAAGCTTTTAAAATTCGTCAAATAGTTATCATTTTGACAATTATTTAACTACTAAATTACCAATATAATAAAAAACTACTTGACTAACTTATCAAAATAATATATAATACGCTGAAATAATTACCAAATTGGTAAATTTTAGGAGTATTATATGAACTTCAACGTTCAAGACCTTGACAAATTAGACGATGCCATATCGCAGATTAAAGCGATAGCTCATCTATATGAGTGCGTATTCACATATGCCGATACGGTAGGAACGAACACAAGGCAGGATTTGGAAACTGGATA
>JAISNG010000016.1 GCA_031276365.1 Campylobacteraceae bacterium
AGCTGCACGGACAAAAGAGCCGTCTCACCTATATTAACGCTCTCAGCGCCTTCTACATGAGCTACAATAGGCTTTATTGGAGTAGCAAAAGCCGCACTAACCACAAACGACATCAAAAATAATATGGTAAAGCACTGCCTCATGAACCACTCAAATCCGTACATGTAATCCCAATCAAAGCAGGTATTGTCTGCACTTAAAACGTTTTAAATTTTGCCGCACCCCGCCAAATTTGCCAAAAATTTAATTAATTTAAATAAGTATATATTTATAAAACTCTTAATTGTATTATGCTGATAATTAATTTTACATTAAAATTAATTATCATTTTATCAGCAGCCGCCAAAAAAATTGAAATTAAGCCTCTTTGCAAAATAATATGAAATATATCTGCAAGAGCTATTTTTAAGAGATTTTTAGATAAAATCTCTCCCATGTTAATTTACGGCAAACAACTCTTTTTGCATATACTGGAACGCTATCCAAAGCGCATTTTAAGCGTTTATTTGGCTAAAGAGTGCGACAAAAAACTGTTTGTCAAAATCGCGAAGTTGAATATCAAAATAGAGCGGTTGGACGAAAAAAAGGCTCAAGCATTGGCGCGTGGCGGAAATCATCAGGGATTTTTAGCCCAAATAGAACCGATTGAGAGCGTCTCTCTATCATCATTGAAAGATGAGAATTTTCTGGTCATGCTTTGTGGCATTACCGATATGGGCAATATAGGCGCGATTGTCAGAAGCGCATACGCTTTCGGAGTCGGCGGAGTGATAGCCGCAAATTTGCGGGATTTGAAAATGGAGCAGATTTTGCGCACTTCAAGTGCGGCGGCTTTTGAACTTCCGATAGCTGCCGCGCCGAATGCGCTTGATGCCATAAACGAGCTAAAGCTCTCGGGCTTTAGCATTTACGCGGCGGACATGAACGGCGAAGATATAAAAAATGTCGTATTTGACAAAAAGATGGTTTTGATTTTGGGCAGCGAGGGAGAAGGGGTGTCTGAGCGCATTCTCAAAAGATGCGACAAAACAGTCGGCATTAAGATGAGCAGAAAATTTAACTCATTAAATGTAAGCGCCGCCGCCGCAGTTTTATTTGACAGGATATGTAATGGATAGCATTAAGGCATTGGAAAAGATAGGTTTAAGAGAAGTTTCAAGAAAAACTTATATAGAGTTAAGTTATCTAAAACTCATGGCAGATAGAGATTTCGCGAAACTTCACCGCATCAAAACGCTTGGTTTTGTAAAAATCATCAAGCGCGAATACGGCATAGACATGAGCGATTGGGTCGCGGAGTTTGAAACGTATTTGCAAGAAAACGAAAAAAAGACTAAGGAGAAAAGAGAAAATAGCGCGCTTGATACGGAAAAATGGTACAAAAAATTAAATCTATATGGCAATGGACAAAAAAAGCTTTATATTATCATCGGCATACTTTTTTTGATAATCATCACGGCGGTTTTTTATGCTTTGCTTAAAACGCGCGTAACTTATGTGCAGGATAGCGCATATCCGAATATAGCCGTTACGTCGTCTTTGATTTCAAACGTTACGGAAGATACAGCCGATAATGCAAGTGCGGACAATCAAACAACAGATGTCAATCTCACAATGCAAAATCCTGAAGTCAATCAAACAGACTTAAACCAAAGCGCTGTTTTAGCCGCGCTTCCGTTTGTTCCGACGACGCCGAAACGCACAACTAAAGCCGCCGCGTCAATTTCGCCGAATATTGAGATTTGGGTTGGCGTGATAGACCTTACGACTTTTAGCAGAAGTACATATTTGCAAGGCTGGGATATCAAGCTTGATACAAATAAAGAGCAGATTGTTGTTACAGGACATGGGGATTTTAGACTGAAAACGGAGGGTGAACCTATCAGATATTTTGACCCGAAAAATATGATATACCTGCATATAAAAGACGGTATTATTACACAGATAGATGAAGCGGAATTTATGCGGCTGAATAGAGGCAGAAATTGGTAAAATATGTTTTTTTGATTGTGATATGCGCCTCTTCGCTTTTGGGAAGCGATATTATGGATAAAGCGAACAGTTTTGCAAACTTGAAATCTGCTTCGTCAAAAAATCTTGTACAGTTTTTGTTCCAAAATGAGGATAAGTATTTAGACAAAGAGGGCAATATAGACTCTATCCTTGTGCTAAAAACTCTTAAGGATAATTCACTGCTTGAACTCTACTCCAAAGAGCCGCAGGAGATTGAGATGACGTTTATCACACAGCAAAATCCGCTTCTTTTCGTGCGCGTCATCACAGAATCGCTCAACTCCATGGGGTATAATTTTTTTATTACGAAAAAAGCCGCCAAAATGCCCGAAGAGTTTTTGTGGAGCATCTCTTTATCTACGCAAAATATCCCAAATCCGATAGTGCTTAACGAAAATCTAAAAGCGCATGGGTGCAAGATTTTGGATATAGCAAAAGAGGATAATAACTGGATTTACAAAATCAATTCGCACGATGCAAAAATAGATACGATACCTCTCGGCGCGAAAGTAAAAACAAGCCTTAAAAAGCCGCTCGTGCCGTACATGCTCTCTGTTGGCTCTAATATGAATACAATAACTTTATGGGCGCATGTATCCGACCACTGGTATCCGAAAATCAGCTTTTATACTCAAAATCTACAGCTTATCAAAACTCTCGAACAGGATAAAATAACGCAAAACATAAAAATAAAGCCGCCCAAAGGTAGCGCTTACATAAAGATAGAGGATAAATATACGCTTGAAAATATCAAACGCGGACTTAGCGTTTTGGTCGAATAGCATAAAAGGATAAAAATGTTTGATGAAATAAGATTTAATACCATAGAAAGACTTCCAAATTACGTATTTGCAGTAGTCAATGAGCTAAAGCTAAAAGCAAGGCGCGCAGGTGAAGATGTTATAGATTTGTCTATGGGTAATCCCGACGGCAGAACTCCGCAGCATATCATAGACAAACTCATTGAGTCCGCAAACAAGCCAAAAACGCACGGCTATTCAGCAAGTATGGGAATCTACAAACTAAGACTTGCGATTTGCAACTGGTATAAAAGACGATACGGCGTGGATTTGGATCCCGATACCGAAGCGATAGTTGGACTTGGCAGTAAAGAGGGTTTTGCCCATCTTGTGCAAGCCATCACAAACCCAGGAGATGTGGCGGTAGTGCCCGACCCTGCGTATCCTATACATTCGTATGCCTTTATACTTGCTGGCGGAAACGTGCACAAAATCAATCTGGATTTTAATGACGAATTTGAGCTGGACAAAGAGAGCTTTTTCGCAAAACTCAAAGAGACGTTTGACAAATCTGTCCCGCGTCCAAAATATGTAGTGGTAAATTTCCCGCATAATCCGACAACGGTTACAGTAGATAAATCTTTTTATGAAGAAATTATAAAGCTTGCCAAAAAAGAGCGTTTTTACGTTATCAGCGATATTGCTTATGCCGATTTGACATATGACGGTTACAAAACGCCGTCAATATTTGAAGTGGAAGGCGCGAAAGATGTAGCGGTGGAGAGTTTCACACTCTCAAAAAGTTACAACATGGCAGGCTGGAGAGTCGGCTTCATAGTCGGCAACAAAAAACTTATAGCGGCTGTAAAAAAGATAAAATCATGGCTTGATTATGGCATTTTTACGCCGATTCAGGTAGCTTCTACGGTAGCTTTGGACGGACCGCAGGAGTGCGTTGAGGAGATAAAAGAAGTTTACAGAAAAAGGCGCGATGTGCTTTGTGAAGCATTTGAAGCAGCTGGCTGGGATATAAAAAAGCCAAAATCAACAATGTTCGTCTGGGCAAAGATACCAAAAATTGCCGAGCATTTGGGAAGTTTGGAGTTTTCAAAACAGCTTTTGACCGAAGCAAAAGTGGCTGTAAGTCCGGGTGTGGGATTTGGAGAACATGGCGAAGGATACGTGCGGATAGCGCTTATAGAAAACGAAAACCGCATTAGGCAGGCGGCAAGAAATATCAAAAAATATTTGAGTTCTTTAGAGAAACAGTCATGATAAAAGTCGCAGTTTTAGGAGTAGGTACGGTAGGCTCAAGCGTTGTCAGGATTTTAGAAAAAAACGCGAAAATCATTGAGGCAAGAAGCGGCAAAAAGATAGTTCCGATTGTCGGCGTTGTGCGTGATTTATCCAAAAAAAGAGATATCAATATCCCTTTAACCGACGATATTAAAAGCGTTATTGAGCGTGATGATATAGATATTTATGTGGAACTCATGGGCGGCGTTGAGGGTGCGTTTGGAGTGGTAAAAGAGATTTTGGGGCGCGGCAAAAATGTCGTAACTGCCAACAAAGCGATGCTTGCATACCATAGATACGACTTGCAAAAAGCGGCAAAAAAAGCGACGATAGGCTTTGAAGCCAGCGTTGCGGGCGGCATTCCAATCATAAAAGCCCTGAGAGAAGGCTTGAGTGCAAATCACATTATGGCTATTAAAGGCATACTAAACGGCACATGCAACTATGTCTTAACAAAAATGATGAATGAAAAAGTGTGTTTCAAAGATGTTTTGAAAGAGGCGCAAACACTTGGTTATGCGGAAGCAGACCCGACGTTTGATGTGGGCGGTTTTGACGCCGCGCACAAACTTTTGATACTCTCCTCCATCGCTTACGGTATGGATGCAAAACCCGAAGACATACTGATAGAAGGCATTGAAAACATAGAGAGCGAAGATATCTACTTTGCCAAAGAGTTCGAATATGTGATAAAACTTATCGGCATCGCTAAGAAAAAAGGCGGCAAGGTGGAGCTTAGAGTACATCCTGCGCTCATTCCACAAGAAGAGATGATAGCCAAAGTCAACGGCGTAATGAATGGTATCAGTTTGATAGGCGATTTTGTCGGCGAAACTATGTATTACGGTGCGGGTGCGGGCGGAGATGCGACTGCAAGCGCCGTTGTAGCAGACCTCGTGGATATCGCAAGAGAGGGTCAGTCGCCGATGCTCGGCTTCAAAGAACCGCTTGAAAACGGCCGACTTACGCTTATGCCCAAAGATGAGGTTGAAACACGATACTACTTCAGGGTAAAGGTCAAAGACGAGATAGGCGTCCTCGCCAAAATCGCCAATATCATGGAGATTTCGCAAATCTCCATAGAGAGCTTTTTGCAAAAAACCGAAGCAAAAAAATCCGACACAACGACACTCTTTTTCGCCACTCACCGCTGCAAAGAGGCAAATGTACAAAAAGCGTTGAAAGAGTTGGAAAAATTGCCGTTTGTGCTTGGCAAGACAAATATGCTAAGGATAGAGGCGAACAGTTAAGCGCGTTTTACTTCAAACTAATTACATTTATCTAAAACAGATAAACTTTAAATGCAAAAACGATTGCGATTGATTTATTAAACATAAGATATTGCGAAGCCAACAATTGGTTTGTATTTCAAGTCAGATACAATACTCTACATACTCCATAATTTTTATCAATATTTATACAATCACAATATACTTTAATGTAAAATTAATAATAACTATGATACTTTATGTAAATTGAAAAAAATACTCATAGGTGGAACAGGGGTAATAATCAATATGAATTTCATAAGGATATATCATGACGGGGCTGGGTCTTGAAACTGCCATTGTCATAATAACGACAGTACTTATAATATTATTTATCAAGAAAAAAACAATAAACCCAGGTATTAGAGTTATGGTTATCTTAGCGTCAATAGTACTCTTCATATACGCTGC
>JAISNG010000055.1 GCA_031276365.1 Campylobacteraceae bacterium
GATAGGTTGGATTTTAAAACAGTTAAAAATGGCAAATAAAACCAGCAAGAAACATTCAACATTTTTTATTTGTTTTTTTATTCAGGCTCTAAAATTTTTTTTTGGTTTTTCGCATCCACATGCGATACGCGTTCCTTTAAAAACTTGTTGTTTTGATTGCGGGAGTGACGGAGGGTGAAGTATATGATAACAAAACACCCGTTGTTCGCTTTTATCATAAAACTGCGATGAAATAGAAGCGGCGGATTTTGATTATTTATCAATGCTGCAAAAAAGCTTTTATACACATCATTGTATATGAATGGCTTCTGTTTTTTACAACAAGTTTCATTTGTAAAACAAACGAGCGATAGAAAACATGACAACCGATAAAAAAATAAAAAGCCGCGCCATGCAAATATGCAAAAAGCATTAAATCACTTCACCAACCTTATACTTTTGACTATCTCTTCAGCTCTTTTTCTAGCACTTTCTACCTTGTCTTGCACAAGTATGACAGCCATTCTGCGTCCTTTGTGGCTGTTTGGCTTACCAAATATCCTCACAAAAGAATTTTTTGAGAACGCGCTGTTTGGTACATCAAAGTGCGGATTTGCGCTTTTATCTTCTGCCTTATACGCCGCGCTCGCCGCTTCACCCAAAAATGTAAAATCCAAAGGAAGCCCCAAAATAGCCCTCACATGTAGAGCAAATTCGCTTTGAGACTGCGAAATCATAGTAACCATACCCGTATCATGCGGGCGCGGACTTACTTCGCTGAAATACACCTCATCGCCTTTTATAAAAAGTTCTACGCCGAAAATCCCGCGTCCTCCAAGTCCGTCTGTCACTTTTTTAGCTATATCACGCGCCTTTTGCAAAACTTCCGCGCTCATCGGCATCGGCTGCCAACTAAACACATAATCACCGTCTTTTTGGATATGCCCTATCGGCTCGCAAAATCTACTCTCATTTTCGGTGCGCACGGTCAAAAGTGTAATCTCATAATCAAAATCTACAAACCCCTCTACAATAAGTTCACTCGCATCGCCCCTCGCCTCCTTTGCTATCTCCCATGAGTTTTTCAAATCAGCCTCGCTTTTTGCCACGCTCTGCCCATGACCAGATGAGCTCATAACAGGCTTGATGACGCATGGAAATCCGAGTTTTTCGGCGGCTTGCTCCAGCGCTTTATAAGAGTTTACAAACAGATATTCGCTTGTCTTTATGCCAAGCTCTTCGGCAGCAAATTTTCGTATATTTTTGCGGTTCATAGTCTTTTTGACCGCATAGGCATTTGGTATCACACAAAAACCCTCTTTTTCAGCTCTCTCCAAAGCTTCTATACTCAAAGCCTCTATCTCCGGCACTATATATGTCGGTTTTTCAAGGTATATAAGCTCCAACAAAGCATCTTTGTTTTTCATATCAATAACATGGCTTCTGTTTGCAACAAAGTGAGCCGGAGCATTTGGATAATTATCCACAGCAACCACCTCCACGCCAAGCCTTGAGGCTTCTATGGCAACCTCTTTGCCGAGCTCTCCGCTTCCAAGCAGCATAATTTTGATGCTGTTATGTTTTAAAGGAGTTGTAAATACCATAATAAATCCTTATAATTTAATCTGTTTCATCTGATTTTGCCTGCTTTTTTATAGCTCTTGGTATAATTATAGATAACAATAAATTTCCGCAATAAATCATCAAGTAAAAATCCTATTTTACTCATTTAAAAAATTTACAAATTATACTTCATAAAGGCTTTATTTTATCACGGTTACATGCACGGTTTGGCTGTCCAAACGTCCGTGGTCATCTATAGCTCTTATCTCAAATTTGCCGCTTTTGTTGGGAAGCCATGTAAGCGTTTTTGACTGCGCGGTATTGCCCATGTATTCGTCGTTCACAAACCAATAAAGCGTCTTAACTTCAGCGTCTGTAACAGCAGAAAGTACGATGCGCTCCTTATCAGTTTTGCTTTCTCTTATCGTATATACCGTATTTTTTAAAGGTGAAGTTATGGACGGGCTTATGCCTACAGTTAAATCAAAATTTTGCTTGCAATGTTCCATATTTGGAGGTTCGCGCTTTGGCAATCCTGCTTTGGCAAAAATATCCAAAATATCGGACGAATAGTATTCGTAAACCTCTATTTTTGTATCTTCATTTTTTTTCTTGCCACATAATGGAAGGTTTGTTTTTTTATCTATAAGCACAGGCCTGTAAACTGTGTCCACTTTTATTGGAGATACTCCTGGAATAAACCAGCTTTTGCCTTTTCTTTTGCACCACACAGTTGCCAAATCCCCGCTTGAGAGGCACACATCCACTTTTTTAACATTTTCAGGGATGATTTTATTCACATCATAGAGTTTTTCCGATGCTTCCATGGCGCTTACCATATTGGAAAACAACGGCGCGGCAGCAGAACTTCCGATAAATGCAGGACTTCCGCTATTATCAAAATTACCAATCCAGACAATCAGCACATATTGCCCAACTATCCCTGCGCTCCATGCATCTCTAAATCCCCATGAAGTACCTGTTTTCCAATATATCGGCAATTTTTGCACTTCAGCCGCAGCGCTATTTGAACGCGGCATATTTGAGAGCATGTCAAGTATAATAAATGTCGTCTGTTTGCTCAAAAGTCCTATGCCGTTATCCGCGCCCTGCTCTTTTCGCGTGCGTATTTCGTGCAAAACTCCGCCGTTCGCAAGCATGGCGTAAAGCTTCGCCTCTTCCATCATTGTAACTTCACCTCCACCTAAAGCTAAAGCCAATCCGTAATGACTTTCGCTTGCCATTTTGCTTATTCCTGCTTTTTTCAAAAATGCGTAAAAATTAGGATTTTTCAATTTATTACTAAGATAAACGGCGGGGATATTTCTGCTTCTGATAAGAGCTTGCACGGCGCTTAGTGGTCCTACAAAACGGTTGTCAAAATTTTCTGGAGAATACGAACTAAAACTTGTCGGCACATCTTTAAGCACGCTTTGCTGGTGTATGAGTCCCTGTTCAACAGCAAGCGCATAGATAAAAGGCTTCAGAGTAGAGCCTGGTGAGCGTTTGATATTGAAACCGTTTATCTGTCCTTCTATCTCATCGTTGAAATAATCAGCCGAACCCACGGCCGCAACGACACTCATATCTCTTGTATCCAACAAAAGCGCGGCGGCATTTTTAATGCCTTTGTTGGAGTTGCGATTGATATGAGAGTTAATTTGCGTCTCCAAAAGCGTTTGAAATTTCAAATCTATCGTCGTATGAATTTTTGAACTTACTATACCAGCGTTAAAATCATCTTTCAAAAGCTGTTCTACAAAATGTGGAGCGCGAAAAGGCAGACTTTCAGGCTGTCTTAGTGAAAACGGCAAGTTAAAAAGCGCGCTTGTCAATTCATCTGTAATATAAGTTTCGCGCCATTGTTCAAAAAGCTTATTTCTTGCTTTACTTAATTTTTCGCCGACATAACCCGTATTTTTATCTACTCTAAAACTCGGCGACTGCGGCAAAACGCAAAGTGCAAGACTTTCTGGCAAAGTCAGGGATTTGGGGTCTTTATTGAAATATATAAGGCTTGCCGTACCAACACCTTCTATATTTCTACCATACGGCGCGTAATTTAGATACGCCTCCAAAATCTCATCTTTGGAGTAGAAAAGCTCCAGTTGAACAGAACGCAAAATCTGTTTTAATTTTCCGCTGATTGAACGTGTGTTCAGTTTCCAATACATTCTTGCCAGCTGCATAGTTATCGTTGAGCCGCCCTGCATGTCGCCTTTTTTTACATAGCTTACCCATGCGCCTCTTACTAAACTTATAGGATTGAACCCAAAATGATAATAAAACCACTTATCTTCATAGAGCAAAACTCCTTTAATTAAGTCGTCTGATATTTCATCTAAAGGCGTCCAAAGGCGGTAACGTTCATCTTTGGCAAGAGTAAGTCTTAAAAGAGCGCCGTTTTTATCATAAACGGCAGTAGATAAAAAGAGGTCGTCTGAGAGTTTAGGATGCGGCAACAGCCTTAGCCCTATAAGGACTAAGACCGACACAAAAACTATCGCCGTCAAATTAACAAAAAAGCGTTGTAGTCGCCGCATATTTTATTCGGACGGCAACACTGTGATGGTACCGCTATCGGCGGAGAGAGCCTGCACCTCTCTATCATACATGGCTTCGGCGTAAATCGGCGGAATTACATAAACGCCTTCATTTGTGGATTTTATCTGATACTTAAATGTTCTCATATCAGTATAAGCCGTTCCGTATATGATGACTCTATCCTCTCTAACATCGCTGTAATCCGTACTCCATGTACTGCCGTAAGCCATTATCGGCGATATATAACCGCTATCTTCATAATCGTCGTCATAGTCGTCATCATATTCATCGTCATCATCATAATGTTCATCGCCGCTATCTTCTTCATTTTGAGATACGGCAAGCTGTTGTACGACTTCAAAACCTCCTGGGAGCAAATCTACTACGGCAACGTTACCCACGCCCTCTTTTGAATTTGAGCGGACTCTTACCGTTACGTTTATCTTTTCTCCAAGTTTTGTCTGTTTGATTTTATTGCCGCTCTCGTCTGTATATTCTCTGTAAACTTCCAAGCCTTTTTTTACAGCCTCTTTTGGCGCGGCGATATCGTAGCCTTCCAAAACTACAGAATACCATGCAGGAAATTTTGAAGGGTTATTAAAGATAATTTGCGTATCATCTTTGTCAAAACTGCCTTTCGCCAACATCTCTTGCATCTCAGCTACAATTTTTGCTTTTGCCTTACTATCTTTAGCCTCTATAAAGAGTTTGTTATTACCAGCTAGAGCGCTTAATCCCTTAGAGTAACTATCCAGCGCCAAAATGCTCATGGATGATGAAGTCGTTGTATAACGTCCGCTTCTAATCATCATCATCATATTTTCAATCGCTTGAGGAGGTATCTGCTTAATCTTTTCAGGGAAATGTTTTGAAATAAGATATATGGAAGCGGCATTTACAACGAGAGGATCGTAATAATCTCTTGACCACCATGCACTGCTATACGCCTTGCTTAAATCCGCCCATGGTTTTTTCAATAACGTCTCCGCCTCTTTGTCCATTTTCAGCATTTTATATGTAGAAGCAAGATACAGCGCAGCGATATCGCTTTGCCAGCTGTTTTCATGATGAAACTGGAGCGATTTTTGCACTGTGCTTAAAAGATTTGTCGTAACTTCGCCCTGTCTTGTCAAAAGATATACGGCATAAGCTCTGAGCCTTAAACCCTCTATGCTTTCTATATTGTTATTGCTTGCCAATGAGGCGAGATAACCGTTTAGTTTTTTCAATAAATTTGAAGACGATTTTATGCCTCTCTCCTGCAATTCCACAAGATAGTTCGCCGTATAGACGCTTACAAATGTATCTCCGTAAGCCGTAGCCTGCCATAATCCTATGGCTCCGTTTGTGTTTTGGCGCGAATTGAGTATAGATGCTATACTCTCATACGGCACAGTGTCTGTTTTTGCTCTGTTAAATTCGGCGTACTCTTCTTGTATCATAGCCGATATTGCACCGCTTACAAGCTGTTCGGAGCATTTATGGGGGTAACCATCAAGATAACTTGTAAGTCCGTTTGCCAAAACAAGCGGAGAGAAAGCCGCGCTTGCCTCTCTTAATGCAAAAGCATCATACATGTTGCGGAATTTATCCACGCTCTCCTTATCACCGCCCATACGTCCCATTATAGTTTGCGTTCTAAACGGCGTTACCGGTCTTACCGAAGTAGTGCCAAGCCTTGAAGTTGAATAAACTTTGTCGCCGTTTTTATAAACAGCTCTAAATTTTAATTCTGCACCGCCGAGATTGGACACGGCTTTAACTTTAAATCTTACAAAACCCTCATCGCCTTTTGCCAAACTGATTTTTACAGATTTGTTGCCTAAAATCTCAAGCTGCTTTGTTGTTTCAAGCGATATATCAGTCAAAACAGGTTTGCCATCTTTCAAATCCTCTATATTGTTTGAAACGCCAAGCGTTACCTCAAATACATCGCCGGGAGCTGCCATAAACGGTACATTCGGTGTTAGAACAAAATCATCTCTTACGGTTGTATCCGTCTGTGCAATGCCGATTTTATCTTTGGAAACCGCTACAGCCATGACACGAAGTTTGCCGTTAAAATAATCAGGTATTTTGTATGTAAAACTTGCTTCTCCGTCCACTTCTGTGATACCTGACCAAAATACGACTGGATCATCTACTTTTCGCTTAAAAGGATTTAGATTTTTATTTGCCGCCTCTTTTGCTTCGCCCTCATCGCCGCCGCCGGCTGCCGATGCCAATCTCTCAAACTTGCTAAATTCAGGCAGTATCAAATCAAGTATCTGATAACTTCTTACCGCAAGTTCACGTTTGGCAAAAAAGTGGTTCAACGGATTATTCAGACGATAATTTGCCACTTGTAAAATACCCTCATCTACGGCAAATACGACAACCTTTTGTTTTTCGTCTGTTTTGACGCTGATAGTCATCTCTTGATTTGGCTTCAAAAGTTTGGTTGATTCTAACTCTATCTGCGAACTCTCTTTATCGCGTGCAACTTTAAACGATACAACGCCGTAACTTAAAGGACTCATGAAGATATCTTCGGAGTTAAAATCGCGCACAAACTGCACATTTACATATCCGTTGCCTTTCAAATCGCTCGGCACGGTTATCTTTTGCGTAGAGCTTGTGGTGGTTGTTTTAAACCACTTTGCAGCGTAGATTTTATCTTTTTCTATCGTGATAAGTCCGTTTCCAACGTACGGTGTATCGATAGCTATCTCCAACTCTTCGCCGTTTTTATATTCACCTTTTGAGAGTTTAATCTCAAGTTCGGCATTTTTCTCCAGCGAGCGGTCTATATTTGCATCTCCTGTAACATAATAGTAAGCTTTATAGAGCGTGTCGCCTTTTGAGTTTTTGACAAGCAGTTTATAGCTGCCCGGCTTTTTTGTATCAAGCGCATAATCAAGCCCTTTAGCGCCTATAGCAAATACCTTCTCGCCTAGACTCTCCTCTTTTAGTTTGGATTGATATTTATATACGCCAGAATCTTGCAGCGTTAGTACGGAGATATATTTTTGTTCCCATATCTCAATACTCAAATTATTCTGTACAATTTGTGTCAAATTTTGATTTATGGCGATGAAATTCAGCTTTCTTTCACTGTTTTTCTTAATATATTCGAGGTCGCCGTCAGCTTTCGCGCCTATGAGATAATCATTAGGAGAGATAAATGCTGAAGCAGTCGCCGTAACGCTTCTACCGGCTCCAGCTTCGAAAACTTCGGAAACGATAGCCATCTGATAAGTTGCTCTCTCATGCTCTTCCAATAAAAGATCCAACTCTGCTATGCCGTTCTCGTCGGTTCTACTGTCTTCAAGTTTTATATCAAACATATTGTTTGCATAGTAATTGTCATAGAAATAATATCCCTGAAACTCCTTGAACGAAAACGCCGTAGGTGATAATATAAGCGTGGACGCTACGCGCCTGTCTTGCGCAGGAGTGCCAAAAAGATTTTCCGCTTTCAAAGCAACGCTTAATTCATCGGGTTTAACCCATCCTTTAATTTTGGATGGAGTAAGTTTCAATTCGGCTTTCATTCTGTCAGGCACAAACTCTTTAACCGAAACGGAAGTATAACCAAGCTGTATGCCCCTTTTATCTTTATCTTTATAATCCATAGCTACATGCAGATAAACTATCCAATTTCCCGTAGGTGAATCGGGCGTTGTTGTAAATGAAATCTCATTAAATCCGCTCTCGTCAATCATTAAATCAGCTTTTTGGAACAGCTGTCCCCTCGCATCATAAATAGAAGCAACCACAGGGATTCCGCCCATAGGGATATTCCAATCTTCAGCCCTCACGATAGAGCCTATATTTATGCGCTCGCCAGGTCTATACAAACCTCTGTCGGAAAAGAGATATGCGCTAAGTCTGCCCTGTTCTAGGATATTTTGAACACCGCCTATGTCAAATCTTGAAAATTCAAGTCTTCTATTGTTGGCATGTTCGTCATACGGTAAAAACGATAAATCATCATCTTTTTGAACTACGTACACGGTCGGCAGTTGCGAAGCAGGCGTTCTGTAATCGCTTGCAAAAGGCTTGAAATGTACACGTCCGTTTGAGTCTGTTATACCGTTTGCGATAGCTACGCCGTTTCTGCCCAAAACAGATATTTTTGCACCCTCAACGGCTTTTCCGTCTTTTATTGATTGCACAAATACGTCGTGAGAGTTGTCAGCGGAGCGTTTGGCGATAATACCCATGTCTGTAACGACTATCAGTCTTGAACCGCCGTAACCGTAATCCGTCGTTACTTTGTTTTTCGGATCCCACAAAGAGAGCGTAACCAAAAATATACCTTTTGAATTTGTCAGATATTCGCTCAAATCCACGCCTTCGTAAGCAATTTTACCGCTGTTTGTTACAGGCATGGTTTTATTGTATGTAAAACTTTGTGTGAAGTGCGATTTATCAACGTATCCAAATGAAGTTTCACTGAACTGCCACTGTTCGTTGAAGCTTATCAAGTGCTGTAATTGCGAAGGAATGACACGGTTTATCTCAAGCTGAAAGCCTGGAATGTTACGCGCAAAAATCGGCACTTTTCTCTCGCCTTTCAAAGATAGCAGTACGCCGTCAGCTGCAATTTTTAAAACCTGAGGAAACTGCGGCACATTCACTACGCCGTACACGTTCTCTCTCGCCTTGTAACCGCCGAGCGTCTCTATGTTTTTGCCGCACCATACATAAATATAATCTCCAGGATTGCTCTTATATTTAAAACTCACTACATCTTGAAATTCATCTTCAGCCGCGTCCAATTTCAACTCAAGCGGTTTTGATAAAGCCAGCACCTCGGGACCGATATCGTCGCTATTTGTCCATCTATGATTTTTTATATACTCACTACCTCTGACAGATGGCTTGTCTTTCGGCAAAACATACGCTTTGGTCTCTTTGGAGAAATCTTTAATACTGACCTTATCTAAAAGTTTTATAACCAAAACCTGCTCTTGTTCGTTATCCTCATTCTCAGCGATAGTCAAAAGGAAATTTTTAACTACATCCGTATAAACGCTCGCAACTCTCTGAGACACTGCCAAATCACTGCTTGTCGGCGCGCCTCCGAGAGTGGATTTGATGCCTTTTTTGATATTTAAAACCATTTCGCTGTCCTCTTTAGGAAGCGTTACATATTCGGACCTTACCCATGCTTTCATCTTTTTAGCATCGTATTTGACCGCAAATTTGTATGGTTTTGGAGCGATTTTGTATTTTTCGGGGGCTTGAAGCTGCATGGAGAGCTGTTTTTCAAAACTCGCAGCATCTACAGGATACGTAAAACTTACCTCAAATATTACATTTTTTTCACTCGGCTTTTCTGGATTTTGATACAACTCTTTGTTTACGACATTTACTCTGAAAGGCTCTATGCTAAACTCATACTCATCTTTTTCTATTTTTACCTGTTCGCTCAAAAGTATTTTCGGGTCTAATTTAATGCTATATTTTTCGCCGATATGCCAATCCTCGCTTGGCGTAAATACAAGAGAATAATCATTAATCCACTTCCAAGTTCCGTTTATTTGCGGAGTAAGCTTGACGCCTTGAATAGTTTTATTGTTGCCGACATTTTCAATTGGTGCGGCAGTTTGGTCAAAGTAGATAACAATGGGATTAAAACGTATATTTTCATTGTTAAGACTGTAGTTTGTTCTGGAAGGTACTTGTACATTCGCGTAAACTTCCACATATTCAATCGGTGCAACTTCTATGGGTTTGGGCTTATTTTGCTGCCAGACATAAATGCAATATCCCGTAATACTTACAAGAATAACGGCGGCAACACTTATGGCGGCTATCTTTTTGTATTTAAAGACAAAAGAACCGCCAAATCTTAAAAACTTAACGGCATATTTTATCCATAAAGGCGTTTGCCACTCTATCTTACCGAAAATAAGGCTTAGGACAAAAAATATCCATTTGAATACCAACAAAAAAATACCAGCGATAAACAACCGAATTTTTTTAAGAAAATGAAGCATGACAGAACCTCCGCAGTATGAATTTAAAATCCCAAAATAAGCGAGTATTATATCTACTATTAATTTAAGATAAGATAATTAAAATCGCAGCGGCACAATTTATCACACTGCAGTCAAATTATGCAAAAACAGGACATATAATATAAAAAATGTAATAGCAGATTTGATTAAATAAAGCGGCTGAAAAAATAATAACTGCACAGCGTGAAACCAAAAAAGGATAGATTTTATACGCTTTGACTCACATAATAATTAAAAAACTATTGTAACTACAAAAACAATTTTTTAGTCTTTTTTTGTCCATTTTGCGCATTTTATAGTATATTTTTACGGTTTTGCTCTGCGTGCGCCGCAACTTTTAAAAAAAGTGCGTTATTTATCTGTAATCTATATGCCAGTCTATTGTTTTGGAACCGTATGCATTAAACCATCGCTTCGGAGTATCCGCACCGCAATTTATCGCGTTACACCCAAATCCGCTTTCATCTGCCAGCGATATATAATTTTTAAATCTTACCTTCATATCCGTTTCGTAATTGCGCCATGCGTAAAAAAAGCTAATGGCAGACTTTACATCTCCGAATATCTCTTGAAATTTATCGGCACTTGGAACAAAACCGCCGTTGCCGTAAAGCGAAAGTTCCAGCGCATATTCATCACCTACGCGCCCAAAAACAACCTTTGCATGCATTCCGGGCTCTACGTTACATTTTTCATAAAAATTGCCAAAAGCGACATAAGTATATCCGTTCAATCTCTTTTTTAATGTCTTTACCTCATCATCTGTTATGTAAATGTAAGATATTTTACCGATTGTATGAGTAAGTGTTGCACCGCTGCTGTCAAATGTAGGGAAAAACGGATAACTTTCAACTCCGCCGCGTCCGCCATTTTTTGGCTGAACGTCAGGACAGTAAACATAGTTACCCGCGCCATAACTGTTATTTGCCGCTTCATTACTTCCGCCGCCGCTGCATCCTACAAACAGAAATAAAACAAACAAAAAAACCAGAGGTTTGCTTATGTTAGAAATGCAATATATTAAATTTAGATTTTTTATCTTAGCTCTATAATCTAACATATGAATTGCCTTGATTTAAAATTGATTCCTAAATATAAATCTGGCAATTATTGTATCAATCTTTATATAAAAATACTCTAATAAAATGAATTTAAATATAAAGCGGTTTTAGACACCATTTATGAGAATAAAAAATATAATCTGTCATTTAAGCGCAGGAATGATGGATGATAAATACCAGTTTTTCACAGAATAACAGAGAGATTGTCATTCCCGTAACCCTTTTACATCATTCATGCGACCGAACGACAAATAAAGTGTATAATTTTTCCCTCCGTTATTCCTGCGACTAAACGACAAGTTTTTGAAGGAAACGCGTATCGTAAGGGGAGATGGGAATCCAAAAAGAATTTGTAATCAGATAATATACCCAGAAGAAAAATTGACGTTTTAGAATTTGTCTTTTTGCCTTCTCTCATAATTTTATATTCTACTATTTTGTCATTCCTGCCTGCGCGGGAATAACAAAATGAAAAAATATCTGCCCTTGCGCGATGGCGCTTCTCATTTTCTCATGCAGACGTTGATATCTTGAGTATTTGCATGCAAAAAACATGTCAAAATAATATTGATTTTTATCTAAATTAAAATATCACGCCGATGAATTATTTAGCAAAAAAGTTTACGACGCAGGAATTTTACTCCATCTCAAGCCGCATCAACAGCATCTCTCCGCCGTCTATAACTCTTATATCATTGCCGCCGCAGGCTTTGCATATAAATTCATTATTTTCCAATATATTTTCAGCGCCGCATGAGAGGCATTTGACGATGACTTTTTGTATATCCATAACAAGTTCTGCCTCTTCGCAGACGGTTTTGCTTTTGAATGTATCAAATGTGAGTTTCAAAAAGTGTGGTTCTATGCCGCTCAATTTGCCGATTTTGACTTCAACTTTTGTGATTTTTTGCGCGCGATTTGCCTTCGCGTTTTCTTCGCAAAGCCCTATCAGTGAATTTACAACTGAGAGTTCATGCATTTAGCAAATCCTCGGAAGCAGTTCGCCTTTTGGAGATTCTAAAAATCTGTTCGTTCCCCATGGTGATTTCAGTATTACATGTTTGTTGTAAGAGTCCAAAATCGTACCTATGATACAAGCTTTTTTGCACTCGTCAAATTCTTTTAAGATTTTTATCGCCTCCTGCGCATCCTCTTTTTTTACGCAAAGCGCCATCGTGCCTTCATTTGCCAATTCGTAAGGCTCAAATCCGAATATCTCGCAAAGCCCCTTGACTTCGTTTGAGATTGGGATATCTTTCTCATTTATCTCAATGCCGACATTTGAGGCTGCCGCCCATTCGTTTAAAACTGCGCTTACTCCTCCTCTTGTCGCATCTCTTATGGCTTTTGGTTTGATACCGCGTTGGAAAAGTGCAAAAATAGGCTGATAAAGCGAGGTGCAGTCGCTTTTCAAATCACCGCCCGTTTTCAACTCCTCTCTGTTTGCCAATATGCAAGCGCCGTGATTTCCTATCTCATTGGTGATTATTATCGCGTCGCCTTTACTTAAATTGTGTGAAGAGATATCTTCGCAGAGTATCTCGCCAATACCGCTTGTGTTAATGAAAATGCCGTCGGCTTTGCCTTTTGGGACAACTTTCGTATCGCCCGCAACGATTTTTGCGCCACTTTTTTCCAACTCTTTTTGCATGGAGATGACGATGCGTTCCAAATCTTCATGCAAAAATCCCTCTTCTATGATAAAACCGCAGCTTAAATAAAGCGGTTTTGCGCCGACACTCACTAAATCATTTACTGTCCCTGCAACCGCTATCTTGCCTATATCTCCGCCATTAAAAAAAATCGGCGTTACGGTAAAAGAATCCGTCGTGAAGGCAACCTTACCGCTTGTTTGCAGTATAGCTCCGTCTTCCATTTTATTAAGTATCTCATTGCCAAAATATTTGAAAAAAAGCCCGTTTATCAGGGACTGCATCTCCTCACCGCCGCCGCCGTGGCTTAGCAAAATCTTTTTGCTCACTCTAATTCCTTAAAAATTTTCCGTATTTAAAATATGCCGCGCATGCCCCTTCGCTTGAAACCATACAAGAGCCTACAGGAGTTTTAGGATTGCACGCTTTAGCAAATATCTTGCACTCAAACGGCTTTGCCCTGCCCTTCAAAATATCTGCGCAGATACAGAATTTGTGGTCATCTATAGGCTTTTTTGAAAGTTTTGATGCAAATACGATTTCGGCGTCAAGTTTCGCAAACTCATCTTTCAATTTCAAAGCGCTTTTTGGTATATCTCCGAGCCCGCGCCAGCGGAAACTCTCCCTCACCTCAAAATACTTTTCTATCAATTTTTGCGCTTTGACATTGCCCTCTTTTGCAACAACTCTTGAATATTCGTTTTCAACTTCGCACCGACCTTCATTAAACTCTCTTGTAATGCGCAAAACACTCTCCATAACGTCGCTTGGCTCAAAACCTGAGACAACAATCGGAGTTTTATATTTTTCAACTATCGGAGTGAAAATATTATATCCGGTTATGACGCTTACATGAGAGGGTCCCAAAAATGCGTCTATATCTGCCCCCTCTTGCATAATGGTATGAATCGGCGGCGGAACAAGCACATGATTGATGTGAAAAAGGATATTTTTTATGCGCTCTTTAACGACTTTTTCTACCAAAACGGCGCTCATCGGCGTCGTCGTCTCAAAGCCTACTGCGAAAAATACGACGGTTTTATCGGGATTTTCATTTGCGATTTTGAGTGTATCAAGCGGCGAATACAAAGCTCTTATGTCGTACCCTTCGGCTCTTAAGTCCTGTAAAGAGGTTTTGCTGCCAGGAACTCTTATCATATCGCCAAGCGTTACAAGTATAATGTTTGGCTGCCTTGCAATCTCTATCGCTTCGTCTATGCGTTCTTTTGGCATGATACAAACAGGACATCCAGGACCGTGAACAAACTCTATCTGCGGCGGCAAAAGCTGCGTAAGTCCGTATTTCATGATAGCATGAGTATGACCGCCGCAAATCTCCATTATGTTGATTCTTCTTTTTGCCTCTTTTTTTATTTGAAGGCTCAAAGCTTTTATATGTTCGGGGTTTTTGAAGGAGTTAATGAGGTCTATCGGCAAATCCCATGTCTCCTTCCAACTCGTCTATCGTGCCGTCCCTCATTTTTTGGGCTATCTCTTCATACAAAGCAAGACTCTCTTTTGCCTCTGCTTCGCTTATTTTACTCATCGCAAAGCCGACATGTATCAGCACATATTCGCCCATATGCACCTTTTCATCTATCAAATCAAGCGAAACTTTTCTTAAAACCCCCAAAGTCTCAACTGCAGCGTTATTGTTTTCATCTATCTCAACAACGCGCGAAGGTATCGAAAGGCACATATTTAGCCTCTCAATGTTTTTTTCAATTTAAGATAACTTATCCACTTGTCTATACCTTTTTTTGACTTGCTGTCGCACTCTATGATATCGACTTTTGGATTTAATTTCCTTGCCTCTTTTATCGCTTTTTCAACGCTAAAATCAAAATGCGGCAAAAGTTCGGTTTTGGTTATGAGCAAAATATCAGCCGCGCGGAACATCACGGGGTATTTCGCAGGCTTGTCGTCGCCCTCAGGAACGGACAAAAGCACAACGTTCAAATGTGCTCCGACATCATAACTTGCGGGACAGACGAGATTGCCCACATTTTCTATAAAAACAAAATCAAGCCCTTTTAACGGCAAATGATGCAGCCCTTCATGCACCATAAAAGCGTCCAAATGGCACGCCTGTCCTGTTGTTATTTGGTAAGCAGGTGCGCCTTTTTTGACTATCCTATCAGCATCTTGATTTGTCTCCAAATCACCCTCTATGACGCCTATTTTAAAATCACCCTCTTCTATCGTTGCCTCAAGAAGCGTTGTTTTTCCAGCGCCGGGACTACTCATCAAATTGATGGCAAAAATACCGTGTTCTTCAAAATGAGCGCGGTTTGATGCGGCTTCTTTGTCGTTGGCGTCTAAAATCTTCGTGATAACTTCGACCGTTTTCGTCTCGTTTAACTGCGGATTTGCGTGGGCGTGCTGATGAGTTTCATCATGTTCGTGGGTGTGAACGCTGCCGTCTGCATGCGTATGGCTGTGAGTATGGGAAATGGAACAGCCGCAATCTTTACACATAATAAATCTCCTGATTTTTATAAAAGAGTAAGATTATACCAAAAAGGCGCTAAAAAACAGTATAAGTCCTTTTGTTGAGATTGTTTTGGGGGAATTATCTGCTTATTATTCCGTTCCTTTTCGTCATTGCGAGGCATGCAGTGCCGCGGCAATCCAATCTTTTCATCATTCCAGCAACCGAACGACAAGCGAAGCGCATATCGTGAGGGACGGCGGGAATCCAGACATTAGAAATTTCAAATTTAAGTTGTTTCATGTTTTTTAATTGCAGCATTTTGATATTTCATAACGCTTCGCGTATCTGGATTGCGACGCTTCGCTCGCAATGACAATTTCCATTTTCGTCATTCTTACACCCTTATGCAGCGGCTAGCAATAATAAAAAAGCCTTCCTCTCATTTAATCGCGCAACAGTTTTCTTGCGCCATAAATTGTAAGAATTCGCAATCGCCGAGTTCGCACGTCTTTTGTCGCTCTTTTATAGTCGCCCAATAAGCCGTATGTAACCGCGCGATTGTTGTAAGCATTCACATATATAGGATTTAATCTTAATCGCTTGTGTGAAATCTGCGATTGCTTTGCTGTAATCGCCTAATTTACCGTAAACAACTCCGCGATTGCTGTAAATGTCTGCAAGATTTGGATCTATTTTAATCGCTTGCGTATATTATTTGATTGCTTCTTGCAAGTCGCCGCGCTCGTACGCCGCTACACCGCGATCAAATGCTTCTTGGGCAGTGTTTGCACTAAAAGCAAAAGTTGATATTAAGCGAAGAGCGATTAATGTTTTTACGAGTGCTTTAAATTTAAATATGCTTGAAATTATAGAATTGGTTTGCAATTCAAACGCCGTCCTGCGATACATGAGCGCATTGGAAACAGATGCTGACATGCAAGCTCCTTTTAATAAAATTTTAGTCGTTCACGATATCGGTACTGCAGCTTTCACCAATTTTGCAAATTTCACGCCCTTTAACCCTGAAATCTTTTGCGAAAAACTCACGATATCATCAGCCAAGCCGTTTAACATTATCGTTTCAAGACAGTTTTCATGGTTTACATGTACATGTGTATTGCACATTATACGGACATTTGCGTCATGCTGGATATCCGTAATCTTTTGAACCAAATCATTTTGATGATGCGTATATACGATGGTTAAAACACCGATAACTTCATCATATCCACCCTCCCACTCATCTTTTATCATCTTCTCTCTTATCAAATCTCTGATAAACTCACTTCTTGAAACATATCCCTGTTCAATGACCTTTTTGTCAAGCTCATCTAAAAGAGGTTCGGGAAGTGAAATCGTAAATCGTATTATTTTATCCATAGTTTGTATGCCTTAAGCGAATATTTCTCGTATGATAGTATTAAAATACTTAGCATTTTATAAATGATTTAGTGCGTAAACCATCTGTCCAAGCGCAATTGAACTGTCGTTGGGCGAAATATTTTTAGGCAAAAAGAACTCTATACGCTCTTTTTTTAGAAGCTCTATTGTTTTCTCTACAAGCGTTCTATTTTGGAACACTCCGCCGCCAAGCACGACCTTTTTTCGCTCTTTTTTGGCAAAATCTACTATCAACGCAGCTAAAGTGTTGATAAATTTTGAAGCAGCAACGGCTGGCTTTTCATTTAACATCTCCAAAAACCAGTCCGCATACTCTATCTCGCCGCTTTCGCTGATAATCGTATCGTATCGTTCATGCACGCTTTTATCATACAAGACCTCAAGATACAACCCGCTCTCACCGTCATAAGTTACACTTTTTTGCTTTAGTATTATCGCGCAAGCCGCGTCAAAAAGGCGTCCGACCGAACTGCAAAGAGGTGCGTTTATCTCTTTTTCATAAGCCTGTTCCAAAAGATATTTTTCCGTAAATCCACCCAAAAATGCCGCGGCGGCAGGATTGTCTTTTTGAGGATAAAGAATAGAAAAGGCGATTCTGTCTATATTTTTAATACTCGCTTCACCGCCTAAAAGTTTAAAGGGCTTAAATGAGTATCGCCTCTCGTAACTCTTCAGACCGCATATAAAAAACTCTCCACCCCAAATGCTCCCGTCATCTCCATATCCCGTTCCGTCCCATGCAACGCCCAAAACTTCGTCTTTGATATTTTGCTCAAACATAACCGCTAAAATGTGCGCGTAATGGTGCTGAACGGATATCATAGGGATATTTTGTCTTTTTGTCCAAAGCGTGGAGGCGTAACTCGGATGCTTGTCGCAGACAAGAAGCGTGGGACTAAAATCATAAAATTTTTTAAATGTATCTATACTCCGCTCAAACGCTTCAATACTCTCAACACTTTCCAAATCCCCTATATAAGGACTTATTGTAATATTTGCATCGTTAAATACGGCGATTGTGCTTTTTTGGTGCGCACCGAGCGCTAAAATCTTCTCACTGCATTTATAAAATGTCTTGAAAAACTTTGGCGCAACTCCTCGTGAAACCCTCAAAAAAATGCTTTGACCACTCGCAAACTGTAAAACGCTGTCGTCGCTGAAGTTTACAATATCCCTGTCAAAATCCACATATGCATCTATTACGCCTCCAAGTTTTGTAACAAGTTTCTCTTTTGAAGTTATAATCGGCTCGCCGCTTATATTCGCACTTGTAGCTATGATGGGCTTTTCCAGCATATCCAAAAGCAGTACATGCAAAGGCGTATATGGCAAAAAAGCGCCGATTCTGTCGATATTGGGCGCGATATTATCAGGTAATTCGCACTTTTTTTTCTTTTTGACAAGCACTATCGGACGCACTTGGCTTAAAAGCGCATCATCCTCTTCTTTTGTCGTATCACAATACTCTTTTATCATTTCAAGCGAACTAAAAAGCACCGCGAATGGCTTTGTTTTGCGCCTTTTTTTCTCTCTGAGGTCGGAGATTGCCTGCTCGTTTAAAGCATCGCAGATTATATGAAATCCGCCCATACCCTTAAGCGCAGCTATCCTGCCCTCTTTTACCGTGCAAACCAAGTACAAAAGAGGATTTTTATCTGTACTAAAACCTTTTAAATCATAAAATTTCACGACAGGTCCGCACTCAGGACAACTTATCGGCTGAGCATGATAGCGGCGATTTCGCGGGTCGTTATATTCAGCTTCGCATTTCGGGCACATTTTAAACTTGCCCATGGAAGTGTTTACTCTATCGTATGGAACGGTATGAATGATGGAGTATCTGGGACCGCAGTTTGTACAGTTTATCAAAGGATAGCCAAAACGTCTATTGCTTTTGTTCCGAAGTTCCCGCTCGCACTCGCTGCAAAGCGACATATCGGCAGATATGGATGTGTTTTTTGAACTTGAATACTCGCTTTTTGTTATCTTAAAATCATCAAAATTTTTAAGAGCGCTTTTTGTGATATTTATCGTATCTACTGCGGCAAGCGGCGGAGTGTTATTTTGAAGTTCAAATTCAAAATCCGCAAAAATCTCCTCATCTCCCTCAACCTCTGCATGAACTCCGCTTGAAGTATTAAATACAAAGCCTCTCAGTCCGTATTTGCGAGCAAGGGCGAAGACAAAAGGGCGAAATCCCACCCCCTGCACTATACCCTCAATCTCATAAATCTTGCAAATTTTCATAACTCTATGGGCAGCTCGCGGTTAAAATCTACTCTATAATTTACAATGTGCTTTACAGATAGATTTGAGATGGTTTTTATGCCGAAAAGCGAACCTAAAAGCAATACGTTTTTTATCTGAAAATCACCTTTTAAATCATCTGCAAAATCGCTCAAAAAATACACCAGACTCTCGGCAATGCCGTATGACAAAAGTCCGCCGTCCACGTCAGCCAAACAAAAACTTATGACGCTTCTTATAAATTTATGCGCATTGATGGTCGTTTTTGCACTTTTTGCGTCTAAAAGTTTATAATCAACTCTCGGACCCTTTTGTCCGCCAAATGTCGCAATATTTTCAAATAACTTCTCCTGTGCCTCTTCCAAACTATCGCCAAATTCCATCAAAAAAGCAGCAAAAGCCCAGAGATTGGCGATATTTTTTGCTTTATTCTCAAGTGAAATATCTTTGATTTTTGCGGCTGTCAAGGGAAATTTTTCCATGTAATTTTTTATGAGCCGCAAACCGCTTTCATCTTCTTTTGCTATATTTTCAAGCATCTCATGAAGTGAATCTTCGTAAGTGATATTTATCATATCAAGAACGCCTGTCTGCGCGCTGTAAAACATTATCATATCGTCGTTCTTCAAACTCAAATACACGCCGCAGTTAGCCTTTTCAAACAAATCAAGTTCGCGCATAGCCAGCGCAAATTGCATATGGCGCAGATTTTTAATCTGCTTGATGGATTTCAAAAGAGGAGAAGGCGCAAATGACGCACCTTTGAGTATGATATTTTGTCCGTTATCAAGAGCGCAGATTTCAAGCCGTTCACTCTTTTGTATCTCCTCTTTGAAGTACAAGGACGCGTCGGGCGCACTCTGTTTTGCCTCAAGCACGACAAAATCTATACCCAAGTCAAACAGAGCAGTTCCAAGCAGATATAAAAACAAATCATTTGCCAGCGCAATATCAAAAAAACGCGGAAAATTCGGATAGTTTGATGCAAAAACCAAATTTGAGTAAGTTTTGACAAGCGGTTTTTCAAGCGACGCTATAGCCGATATTTCAGCGTTTTTCAAAACGGCTATTTTGGAAGCTGCACTCAAATCCGTAAGCATAACACTAAAGTTTTCATATCTTTTGTCATGCAGTTTGGATAAGCATACAAAGCCGTTTTTGGTTTTAATGTTTAAACGCCCGCCCGAAGCGACAACTTTAGCCGCTTTTAAAAAAGCCTCCTTAAAGCCCTCATGATACTCTTCATGAACGCTTTTATCTTCAAAAACAAGCGGAGCAGAAATGTCTGGATTTGAGCCAATCTCATTTTTGATAAAAGGGTTAAATGCCGCTTTCGCTCTCAAAAGAGCTTTTTGCGTAAATGCAAGCATCGTTTCACATTTTGGTATCTTTATAGCTTTCAAGATGTCCCATTTTTCGGCTGTACGCACATTTACGTCTTTCAAAAAGAGCGAAAACGGGAGAGTTTTGGAAAGTATGTCCGAAAATGATTTTAACTCCTCTTCACTGCCTTGTACATGCAAAGAAACCTTATCGCCGTCTCTTGTCATATAATGCTTGATATCTTTTGCGATATCTTCTAAAAAATTCTCCAAAACACCGTTATTGGATAGATATGTAAAATCGTAAACTAATATCATCAACCCTCATGTATACCGAATTTATAAGCGGTCTCTTGAATATCAAGTCCCGCTTTAACTGTCTCAATCTCAAATCCAAACTCTTTTAAGTGTTTCAAAAGAATGCTCTCCATCGCTTTTGCGCCATTTAATATAGGCTTTGTCAGCTCCAATGTAGTCCCTTCAACGACCTGCGGAATGATACCTATTATCTTTGTTTTTGGTCTGTCGCCTATTATATCCATCATTGTCAAAGTCTGCAGCATCTCAACTTCATGAGCGCTTCCCTGCCATGAGATGTGTTTGGGAATATCATCAAAATCAAAAAAATAGACATCGCCGAACTCTCCGTCGTCTGCACTTATACAATCAAGAATAATAACATAATCATACCGAACTATTATCGGTATCAATCTTTCGGCTAACGTTCCGCCGTCTATGAAATCAAGAGTGTGTATTTTAGAATGAAAACGGTATTTTTGTTCTATATATCGGCAAAGATGGACTCCGATGCCTTCATCGGAGAACATTATATTGCCGATACCAAGAAGTGCGATTCTCATATATCAGTGATGTTTGCGTTTAAACTTCAAACCGCTGATAACGGAATCCAACGCGCCCTCTTTGCCTTTTAACGAATTAAAAATAACCATATAAACATGTACGGGAACAAATATCAAAACAACCCACATAGCTATATGATGTATCGCTCTGACATTAGCCAAACCGCCCATTAATGTCTCAAACCAGCGCATCAAAGGATACAATGCTCCACCAAGACCGTCGTGATATACATGCACATATAAAACAAGTCCTGTCAAGCTAAGAAGCGCGACCATGGCATAGAGCATCACGTAAGCCGCAAATTGAAGCGGATTGTAAACTCCGTGCAATTTCGGATGTTCGCCCAAAAACAGATAATATTTTATCTGCGCTATCCAAACTCTCAAACTGAAAAAATCTTTATAAGAGATAATCTCCAGCCTTTGCACTTGACTTTTATCAAGAAAAAATACATATGTTTTATATATCGTAACAGCTATCAGCAAAAAGCCGAATATTTCATGTATCATTCTCATTTTTGCATGCAAAAACAGAGTCGGCTCGTTTGAAACTTCGGGCGCAACAAAAACATACGCGATATAAAATCCCGTAACCGTAAGCGCTATGATAGAAAAAAATCGTATCCAATGCACCCATCTTGTAGAGGAGGTGTATTCTACCTCCGCTTCTCTTGCGAGTAATTCTTTAGACATTACGCCCTCCTTAGCAGGTTAGATTGTCTTGAGCGACTTTATAGGAGCCAAGCTCGTTGCCTTTGGTATCCATCACATGCACGGCGCATGCAATACAAGGGTCGTATGAGTGGATAACTCTGATAATCTCCAAGGGTTTGGACAAATCAGCTATCTTAAGACCTATCAAACACTCCTCATACGGACCTCTTGCGCCGCTTGCATCTTTTGGAGAAGCGTTCCATGTAGAAGGAACAACAGCTTGATAATTCTCAATAAGTCCGTTTTTAATCTTCACCCAATGGCTTAGCGTTCCGCGCGGCACGTGTCCTATGTATCTGCCTTTGTACTCTTTGTTTTTATCAATCACATAAGGAGTGCATGTTTCCTGGTCAACTTTCAAGTTTTCAATCAGATTGTTAAACGCTTTAAGTCCGTTATCCGCAACAACTTTTGCCTCTATCATGCGGCAGGCTGTGCGCCCAAGAGTCGAGAAAACAGCCGCCACAGGAAGTCCCGTATCGCTCA
>JAISNG010000090.1 GCA_031276365.1 Campylobacteraceae bacterium
TCAGCAGGCATTTTGAGGGAGTATAAAGTGAAAAAGATTTTTTTAACATTTTTTATTTCAGTGTTTTTTGTTAGTTTAAATGCTAAACAGAGTGAATTTCGTATTGCTAAACAGTATGGTTTAAGCTATCTTCCATTAATAGTTTTGGAGGAACAAAAACTGATTGAGAAAAATGCTAAAAAGGCAGGGCTTGGGGATATCAAAATATTGTGGGTAACCTTTGGAGGCGGTGCAAGCGCAAATGACGCACTGCTTTCAAACAGTGTAGATTTGATATCAAACGGCGCTGCACCGTTTCTTAGGCTTTGGGATAAAACTAAAGGTAAAGTTAAAGCCATTTGTGCACTTGACAGGTCGCATATCGTTCTTAATAGTTCAAATCCGCGTATAAAAACCCTCAAAGATTTTACCGATAAGGATAAAATCGCTCTACCTTCAGCTAAAGTTTCCTTGTCGGCTTTAATACTTCAAATAGCCGCAGCAAAGGAGTTTGGCATCAAAAATTACGACAAGCTTGATAGCCTTAGCGTAACTTTAAAACATCCCGATGCGCTTATCGCCTTAACTTCGGGCAAATCCGAGATAACAGCGCATGTTGCTACCGAGCCTTTTATAACTCTTGAACAGCAAAACAAAAATGTCCATGAGGTTTTTAGTTCAAATGATTTGGTGGAGGGCGGATTTAGTCTGAATCTCATCTCCGCAACCGAAAAGTTTTACAGTGAAAACAGAGAGTTTATAACCGTTTTTCTAAACTCTTTACATGAAGCTGATATCTGGATAAAAAACAATAAAAAAGAGGCGGCAAAACTCTATGTAAAGGCTGCAAAATCAAAGGAGAGTGTGGACTTAATAGAAAAAATACTAAACAGCCCGAACGTTGATTATGATATAAATCCTCTTAACGTTACGGTTTTTGGCGATTTTTTGCATGAAATAGGAGCGATAAAAAGCAAACCAAAAGAAAAAGAGCTTTTTTTTGACACAATTTTTGAAACTGACGAGTTGGGTCCAGATTGTCATTAAAAAGCTGCGAGTGAGGCGGATTGTACCAATTATTATGGAGATTTGACAATGCGAAAAATCAGCTGCGATGGAAGTTTTAAACTCCGCACTTTTACGCCAATAAAACAATACGACAGAGATTTAAAAGTTGATTTGCAGTCCGTTTTTCAATAGCTTAAAACAGGCTAAATCAACTTTTTGTATCATTTATTTTGTCATTCCTACAAACAAACACAAGTGAGCGCATATCGCGAGAAAAGGCGGGAATGACGGAACGGGTTACTATTCTACTTTATGTAAAAACTTTTTGCTTGTGCGGGAATGACGTAATTGGTAATTTTGTCTTACCTGCATAAATGACGAAAACACACACAATTTCAACCTAAATATCCAAAAATACTATGTAAATAGATACAAAAACTCAGATTTTTTAAGCGGTTTATAATATTCAAGCATATATAATACCAATTAAATAGATAGATTAACTATACTTTTTTACTAAAGTATTAAATCTCAATCTGCAAATTACAAGGAGGAAGTTATGAGTTTGGGTATTTTTTGGTTTTTGCCAACAGGCGGGGACGGCAGGTATCTTGGGAGGTCGGCTACGGCAAGACCCGTGAGCAACGCTTATCTTAAACAGATAGCCACTACTGCCGAACATCTCGGATATGACGGGCTTTTGATACCGACAGGAAGCGGCAATTTTGACCCGTTCATCACTGCCGCAACGCTGGCGAATGTTACGAGCAAAATCAAGCTTTTGGTGGCTTTGCGCACATCTGCCGTTGGAGGACCGACGGTATTTGCAAGACAGACTGCCACTTTGGACGAAGCATTAAACGGCAGACTTATACTAAATGTCGTTCCTGGAGCGTGGCCTGAAGAGCTTGCGGCTGACGGAGTATTTTTAAGCCATGACGAAAGATACGAAGCGGCAGACGAGTTTTTGACTATTTGGCGCAGACTTTTAAGCGGCGAAAAGGTTACATTTAAGGGTAAATATTATCACGTTGAAAATGCTCAAAATCTCTTCCCTTCCGTTCAAAAACCGCATCCACCTTTGTATTTCGGAGGCTCATCGGACGCGGCTCATGATTTGACGGCGAAACATATAGACGCGTATCTTAGCTGGGGAGAGCCGCCGCATCTAGTAGCACAAAAGATAGCCGATGTGAAAAAAAGAGCCGCCGCGCTCGGGCGAACGGTGAGATTTGGTATCAGACTTCAAGTAATTGTACGCGAGAGCGAAGAGGAGGCATGGGCAGCGGCCGATAAACTTATAAGCCATCTTGATGATGATTTGATAGCCGCCGCGCAGGCAAACCAAAATAGTTCGGATTCTGTCGGACAAAGCAGGATAACATCTCTGCACAAGGGCGACAAAAACAAGCTTGAGATAAGTCCGAATCTCTGGGCAGGTATAGGCTTAATCAGAGGCGGAGCAGGAACAGCTTTGGTGGGCGACCCAAAAATCGTAGCCAAAAGACTGCAAGAATACATAGACCTCGGCGCAGATACTTTCGTGCTGTCGGGTTATCCGCATCTGGAAGAGGCTGTGCGTTTTGCGGAGCTTGTTTTCCCATTGCTACCAGACAAAAAGCCGTTTACTGTTGATAATAACATAGTAACAGGCGGTGCGTTTGATACAAGACTGCTCTCAAGCAACGCTCATGTAAATGTCCATTAAAAAGGCTGTAAAATGGCGCACGAAATTTTGGAACTGCTAAACGACCCGCAGAGCGTGAAAATCCTTGTCAGCGTTGATGATGAGGGTTTGCCGCATCCTGTTGTAAAAGAGTCTTTGAGAAACGAGAATGACAATATCGTCTATACGGAGTTTTTGGAGTCTTCAAACACAAACCGCTTTTTAACCAAAGCGCTTTGGTTTGAGAAAAAGGTCGTTATTCTGCTTCTTACGCGCCAAAATCGCAGTTTTAAAATCGTAGCAAAACCAGTGAGAGCGATAGTAAGCGGCAAGGCATTTCAAAAATACTATGAAGAGGTTCAAAACAGATTTAAAGATTTTGACCTCTCAACTGTATGGATATTGAAACCTTTGGAGATTAGCGAACAGACGCTGCAAAAAAGATTAGATGAAGAGACGCGCGCGCGGTCTTACTTTTTGCATCTGGACAGATTGGCAAAAGGAGCATAAATGAGTGCGCGTGAAATTTACCGTTATGATATAAAACCTGCATGGAAGCTTTATGAAATATATTTACATAATCTCAAGGTAGATTTTGATGGCTATAGCCGCTGTGGCAATCATCCGAATTCTAATTTGGCGCACATATTTTAATATTTGCGTACGATTGTCATAAACAACATGAGGAGGTTACCATGAAACGCTTAGATTTAACCGCCGCATATTAAGCGCGGTTTGGCAGATACGCTAAATAACGGAAGGGTTTTAAAAGGTATGTTTTTGGTGTTGAGGAGCGCTGAGAACATAACTAATTACGCATTTTGTCGGTATTGTGATAATTTCAAAAGGAGCGCCGACAATGCGTATTTTGGAGCGTATCACGAGTTTTTGAGGTGAATTTATTTAAGTTATGGAGGAATTGACATGAAAAAAATGGTTTTGGCGTTTTTTGCGCTTGTTTCATTTGCGCTTGCCGCATCAGAGCTTAGGATAGGCACACAGCCGTATCCGCTTTATGCGCCGCTTTGGGCAGCTAAAGAGCTTGGTTATCTTGATGAAGAGTTCAAAAAGGCGGGCGTTAAATATACATGGAACGTATTTGGGAACGGTCCGCTTGTGAATGAGGGTGTGAGAAGCGGTAGTATAGATTTGGGAACGATGGCGGATTTGCCGGCGATTATAGCAAAGTCTGTGGGGCTTGATATCGTTTTGTTCGCAAATTTCGGCATAGGTGAAAAAGCGTTGGCGCTTATTGTCCCGACCAACTCTACAATAAAAGAAGTCAAGGATATAAAAGGCAAAAAAATTGCTTACGGCAAAGGCACTTATGCGCAGCATTTGCTGGCGATTTTGCTTAATGATAACGGCTTGAAATTCGGCGATATCACGGAAGTAAATCTTGCTACAGGTGATATTCCTATTGCACTTGAGCGCGGAGACGTTGATGCTGCCGTAGTATGGGAACAATATATAAGCCAGCTAACGGTTCCTGGCAAGGCGCGAGTAATAGCGGACGGGACGGGTATCAAGCTCGGAAACAACATCTCATACATTAAGCGTGATTTTGCTAAGGCAAATCCTGAAGCCGTGATAGCGTATATAAAAGCCGTTCAACGCGGCGCGGAGTATATAAACAATAATAACGAAGACGCAGCAAAGCTTTTGTCGCCTGTCTTTAAAGTGTCGCCGGAGATTTTGAAAGTGGTTTTGTCGCATTTTGAATATTATGCGAAGTTTCAGCCGCGTGATATTGCAGAGATTGAGAAGGTCAAAAATTATGTCTTGAAAGAGAAGATTATCCGTAAGGATGTGAATATCAAGGATTTTGTAACTACCGAATATCTTGATAAGGCGGGAATCTAATCTTGATTTTAAAGCGGATTGCGGGGGTTGTCTGGTATATCGCTTTACCTGTTTTGATTATAGCCGTTTGGAAGGCGGCGGACATCAAAGGATACATTGTCTCTTATACGATGCCTCCGCCTGAGGATATAGTGATTACCGCAGTTGAATTTTATAACGACGGTACACTTTTGAAACATATAAAGGCGAGTTTTATACGCGTGATTGAGGGGTTTGGCATAGCGCTTATTTTGGCGCTTATTTTAGGGGTTGCCATTGGGCTTAGCCGCAGATTTGAGAAGCTTACGGATTCCGTATTGCAAATCATTAAGCCCATTCCCCCGATTGCGTGGATACCTTTGGCGATATTGTGGTTTGGTATAGGCGAGGCATCCAAAATCTATATTATCGCCGTGGGTGCGTTTTTTCCCATTTTGGTAAATACTGTTGAGGGCATCAAAAACATAGACAGCCGTTATTTGGAGTTGGCGCGCGTTTATGAGGTGCAAAGGTCGCGCGTGATTTGGCGCGTAATACTGCCAGGAGCGCTTCCGTTCATTATGGTGGGCATACGTCTTGGTCTTGGCATGGGGTGGATATGCGTGGTTGCGGCGGAGATGATAGCGGCGGAGAGCGGAATAGGATACATGTTGAATGACGGCAGAAACTTTGCACGCCCTGAGATGGTTATTTTGGGGATGGTGGTAATAGGCATTACGGGCAAAATTATGGATGATATTTTGCGTTATATCTCCAAGAAAGTTATAAGATGGAATTAAGAGATAACGGAATAATCAGTATATCGCATCTCACAAAAGTGTTTCAAAACGGCAAGCAGAAAATAGAGGCATTTCGAGACATAAATCTTAAGATAAACAAAGGGGAGTTTGTCTCTATTATCGGAGCAAGCGGGTGCGGTAAAAGCACGCTGTTGCGCATTATCGGCGGGCTTGAGAGAGAATACGCGGGCAAAGTTATTTTTGAAGGCAAGCCGATAACCGCTCCGTCAAGACAAAGAGGGTTTATATTTCAAGATATCCGCCTGCTTCCATGGCTTAATGTGGAGGAAAATATCAAATTCAGCCTGCCGCCAGACATGCTAAACATTGATGAGATTGTAAGCGAAAAAATTGATATAGTAAGTCTAAAAGGTTTTGAGAAATCCTACCCAAAACAACTTTCAGGCGGAATGGCACAGCGTGTCGCGATAGCCAGAGCATTGGCAAATCAGCCAAAAGTCCTGCTTTTGGACGAACCGTTCGGTGCGCTTGATGCGATAACGAAGATAAAGATGCAAGAGGAGATGCTTCGTATCTGGGAAAAAGAGAAAATCACTATGGTTGTGGTAACTCACGACATTGACGAAGCGATATATCTTGGTAATCGTGTAGTTGTCATGAGAAGCCATGAGGGATGCAAAATATATGATATCAAACTTCCAAATCCAAGAAGCAGAATAAGCCGCGAGTTTAACATTCAAAAAGAGATAATTTACAAAGAGTTTTTTGGAGATGTTGAGGCGCCGTTTGTGTATTCTATTTAATTTAATATAAGGTTATGAGATGAAAATTATTGACATGAGATGCCGTCCTGCATATTTGCACGATTTTTTCGGAGCTAACAAAAATTCCGCATCGTATGAAGCTGCTAAGTGGCTAAATAAACGTGTAGGAACAAGAGGCAATTTGGAACATTTTGCCAAATCTTTAACACGCGAGGGATTTTTAGCCGAAGTCAAAAATGCAGGACTTGAGCGCGCCGTAGTTGTCGGTAGGCGCACGCCAAGCCAGCAGATAAGCAACGATTTTTTGTATGAGATTACAAATCCACATGAGGAGCTTTTGGGCATAGCAGGCATAGATCCCGCGCTTGACGGTATTGACGAAGCTATCAAAGAGATAGATAGAAGTATAGATAAGTTAGGGCTTGCAGGCATTGATATAGAACCAGGATTTGCCGAGCCGGCGCGTCATGCGGACGATGATATATATTTTCCGATATATGAACATCTTGCGCACAAAAAGATACCTCTTACTTTGATGAGCGGACCTACAACGCCAAATCCGCTCTTTAACGACCCATCGCATTTGGCAAAGATTGCGCGTGAATTTCCGACACTTGCCATCATCTGCTATCACGGTTACTATCCGAACACACATCAGCTAATCGGTGTTGCTTTCAAATACGAAAATATCTATCCTGTGCCTGACATGTACGGTTTCATCGCAGGAAGCGAAGTCTTTGTCAAGGCGGGAAATACGTTTTTGCAAGACCAGCTGCTTTTTGGCTCATCATATCCGTTTAGACCGATAAAGCAGTCTATAGATAATTTTGCCGCCTTTGGATTTGACGACCGCATACTTGAAAAACTTTTTTACAAAAACGCGGCGAGAATTTTTAAAATAGAAAGTTGATTTTTGTGGGTTTAAATGCGCTGGTTTTGACAAAGATTATCCACTTTTCCTGCCAAATATTCAATCTGCTTAAATAAGCGCTTTGCAATACTTTTTATTGAAAAAAATGATTGGGGAAAGTTCAGAAAATGCCGATATCTGCGCCTCATACAATGTTTTTATGTCCATAAATACAATGGCTGTTTAGGGGAGATAAAGATATATAACAAATCCGCGCGAAACATCAAGAACTGGCAGAGGTTTTAAGGGCGTCTGCACATACAGTGAGAGGGTACAAGAATTACTGTACTAAAAAATTTGACCTTATGTTTGACGGCATTAAATTTTCCGTAAGCTCTTACAGCAACTACGCGGACAAGGAGATAAAGAAAAAACAATGGCTGAAACATGAGCCAAGACAAGAGTTGTAATGAAATAGTATTTTCTGAAATAGATAGTTATGATAATTTATCGTTGAACCAAAACAAGTGTTGTATTGAAATGAATAGAGTTTATAAAGCCATATGATTGTTTTAGTGTTGAACCAAAACAAGTGTTGTATTGAAATTAAGCAAACTCTAAGTCTTCTGTTTCTTCTATTTTTGTTCAACTTTATTGCTTAATAAGGCATTATATTTAAAAACAAACTATTGTATCGTTTTAATTTATCATAGCCGAGTAATTATAAATTTGTCAAGTACTATAATTTATGCTATAATTTTTAAAAAAATAAAGGTAGTATAAAAATGAAAGTATTTGAACTTATGTGCACGGCATATTTGAAAAGCGATATCCCATTTAAAGACAGTTTTGAAGCAATTGCAAAATACATAAATTACTCTATACATTTAGCTGGACTTAACGAAATACACGAGAGCAAAGAGTATAAATATTATACGTTTGGGAGCTTCTATCCCATAGAGGAAGACAAAATATACAAAAAAGGCAAAATCTATCAATTTACAATAAGAACATTAAATAAAACTCTTGCAATAGCTCTTTATAGCGGTCTAAAAAATAACGCAAATAATAAATATTTTACGATTGTAGAGATAGGTAAAAAAGAGATTTCGCGATTTTTTATCAGTGAATTGTACAGTTTATCTCCAGTTATAGTTTCTATTGATAACGGGCGGTTTTGGACGATAAAAGAGAGCGGTGATGTGGAGGAGCTTAGAAAGTTGCTGCATAACAATGTAGAGAAAAAATATAAAAGTTTTTTTAATGAAAATATAAATGTACAACAAAATTTTATCCAGTTTATTGAGATTAAAAACAGAGTTCCGCAAAGCATTATGATAGTGAAAGATGATAAAGACGTTCGATTTTTCGGCAATAAATTAAAAATAATTCCAAATGAAGACGAAATTTCTCAAAAACTTGCATTCACTGCTTTTGCATGTGGTTTGGGAGAGAAAAATTCGTATGGCGGGGGATTTGTTTTGGCAAAAGGAATAAAGTGATTTACGATATTTTAGAGATATTCGGAAAAAAATATGAAGAAGAGGGTGAAAAGCTCATTTTGGATAGTTATACGCTTAAAGACGGATTATACATAAAAGTAAATAATGAAGAATATGAGGTTTTAACCAAAAGTACAAGTGGCAAAAAGCAACATGAAGAACACTTTTTTCTTGATGAAAATGGCACGCATAGAACGGACAAGATGGAGTGGTTTAAAATTAGAGATTATTGTAGTAATATGATAGAGGTTAATAAAGCTTATGACGCACCGAAAAAGAGTATTCACAACAACAATTATCTAACTTTGTTTATGAAAATTGAGAAGTTTTTAGAAACGGATTTTGATTATATAAAGACGAAACTGTTTGATAAGGTTACTGATTTTTTAAGTTTTGATGGTGAAAATGAAAAATTAATTCTTAAGAACTATTATGAATATATACGTCAGCAGAATAGAAAAGCCGATATAGAGAACAAAGCTCGGATGCTTAAGGCGATTTTTCCCGCGCTGCAAAATATCGCAAAAAAGCATTCGTCAAACGAGTATATAAGGATATTTTTTGATGAAAATGAGGCAACGTATAAACATGAAAGTGCAATCTATATTGCTCTTAAGGTTTATAATGATAATAAGTATTCAAAAAGTGTAGAAAATCTTGTTTATGGCTTGTCAAACTACAACATGGGCTTGAATGGTAAAAAACCTTTTTTGGAGCATAAAACGAAAAAAATAGCATATCCGTTTATGGTAAATACTGATAATGCCCTTAGAATAAAATTGTTTTTTGACTGGCTTAGTTTTCAAGGGTACCAAACGAATTTGTTGCCGAAAATATTTTTGAGCAAATTCTCCGACAACGGACAGGCTATTATAAAAGATTTTGATTATCTGCCGAAAATTGAAACCGATAAACATAAAATTGCAACATTGGACAAGCCAATAAATGTTATTAATTTTGTCAAGCTGGGAGATAAAAACGGTTTAAAGGAAGATTTTGAGATAAAAGAACTTCCTCATCTTGAGCAGGAGGTAAATGATATATTTTACAATGGTTGTCTGATAAATAATTACTATGATAGTGTTTATAGCAAGATAGATGAAAAATTAGCCAATCTTATATACATGACAAGAGGGGCGATGATAAATTATTTCAAAAAACAGAGAAAAGAGGAGTTTTATCAAGTTGTTGAAAAATTAGGCACACATTTTGTAGTTGAGCATTTGAGACGAAACAATACCTATAAAGCAAAGGAGAGTTTGAACTTAAAACTCTCTCTTATAAAACATAACAAAGGAGATATAGTGGATATTAATGCATTGCAAAAGAGAGTTTTAGACAGGCTGAATTCGTCTGACTATACAGCATTGAATGAAGAGGAGTTTTCATATTTATCTGGTCAAATAGCTAGATATATTTTGGAAAAAAGCAAGCAACATAAAAAAAATGCTGATTTGCTTGAGCCGTTTTTGAGAGCAAATGGAGCAAAAAGACTTAAGGATAATATAAGATTAGCATATTTTAAGTACAAGCATGATATTTTCATAAAACATATGCTATTTAATAATGCTTTGAGTTTGGTATTGGCTTATGAGGCAGACGACGAATCTTTATATGATACGGATAGTTTTTTAGTTGGCGCATTGACGAATAATATATTTTACACAAGCACAAAAACTGAGGAGAATTAGCATGAAAAGAGTTTACGGAGTTATAGGCATAGGCGCTAAAATGGCGAATTGGAATGCTGACTTTACGGGCAGACCCAAAAGTACAAACAGCGGTGAGATTTTCGGAAGCGACAAGGCTTTGAAATATCCGATTAAAAAAATGTGGGAAAATGAGGGCAAAAAGGTTCTTTTCATCAAAAGCTGGAAAACAGAAAAAGCCAGAGAGAATGTAAGCATTGTTCCAAATAAATTAGCCGAAAGATACAAGTTATTGTTTGGCGAAATAGATAAAAGGAATACTAAAGTAATATTAGAAAATCTTTTTAAGGCGATAGATGTGAAAAATTTTGGAGCCACTTTTGCAGAAGAGGGGCAAAATATATCCATAACAGGGGCAGTACAGTTCGGACAGGGCTTTAATAAATTTAACAATACAACTGTAGAAATTCAAGATATTTTATCACCATTTGCAGATTCAAAGGCTGAAGAAAAAGGCAAAGAAGCCAAACAATCAACACTTGGCACAAAAATAACTGTCAATGAAGCGCACTATTTCTATGGTTTTAGTATAAATCCGCGAAATTATGACGAATACAAAACAATTCTTGGTGAAAGTTTTGAAGGTTATACCGAAAAAGACTATCAAGAGTTTAAAAAAGCTGCTATAGTAAGCGCTACGGCTTTTAATACCAATAGTAAATTTGGCTGCGAAAACGAGTTTGCACTTTTTATAGAGTGCAAAGACGACGAAATTTATCTTCCTGACCTTGCAAATTATATAAAATTTGACAGCAAAACAAGAGAGATTAATCTTGAAGAAATAGAAAAAATTATCAGCAAAAAATTTGACAAGGCGGAAGTCCATCTTAATCCATTCAAAGTAAATGTAAAAACAATTTTTGACAAATACAATATCTTTACAAAAGAGAAGCTGTAAACATGAGGGCATTAAGTTTTAAG
>JAISNG010000117.1 GCA_031276365.1 Campylobacteraceae bacterium
TGTAAACAAGCCGGGTCTTTACGAAGGGCTTAGCTCAGACTCGCTGATACAGTATCTTGATAAAGCCGCAGGCATCAATCCGCAATACGGCAGTTTCAGAAAAATCACGGTTTTGAGGGACAATAAGCCGCATAAACAGATAGATTTGTATGATTTTTTGATAGACGGTAAAATGGAGCTGTTTGCATTTAGAAGCGGGGATGTTATCCTTGTAGAGAGCGTAGGTTCATACATCAGCGCTAAAGGCGAAGTGTTGAGGGCGTTTAGATTTGAGTCCAAAGAGGACAACATAAGCTTAAAGGATATCGCCAAACTTGCTGGCATCAAACCAACAGCCACAAATGCAATAGTCAAAAGTTACAAAACAGACAATCATCTCAATATCAACTCATACGCTTTGGAAGAGTTTCAAAATGTTGTTTTAAACGCGGGAGATGAAGTTGAGTTTTTGCCCGAACATCTTGCGGACGAGATAAGAGTAAATATAGAGGGCGAACATGACGGGCTTCATACGATTGTATTGAAAAAAGGCTCAACATTGCAGGATTTGAAAGACAAGTTTGTCTTAAACCCTCAATCAAACGTGGAAGCTATCCAGATATTTAGAAAAAGCGTTGCAAAAGTGCAGAAAAATCTTTTGGACGCGCAGCTTAAAGAACTTGAAACATTAGCGCTTACAACGCCTTCGGTGTCGCCCGAAGAGGCAAACATGAGAGCGCAGGAGATAAAGGCTATATTGGAGTTTATAGAAAGAGCTAAAAAAGTTGAACCAAAAGGGCAGATAACGATAAATGAAAAAACCGCATTCAAAAGCATTATCCTTGAAGAGGGTGATATCGTTAATATTCCATCACGAAGCAATATAGTCATAGTTCATGGCGAAGTCGGCGTTCCGGGAGCATTTACATACATAAAAGAGCAGAATATAGATGATTATATAAAGCTTGCGGGCGGTTTTAGCAGCAGGGCAAACAAGTCAAAGATTTTGGTCATCAAGGCAAACGGTAAAGCCGAAAGTTATGATGCATCTATGTTTTCATTTGGCAAACCAACTATTCATGAGGGTGATGCCGTACTTGTACTGCCAAAAGCAGAAGGCAAAAATCTACAGCTTACAAATCTTGTTTCGCAGATACTTTATAACGTAGCGATAGCGACAAAAGTCATACTTGACATATGATTTTTTCAACCTCTAGGGAGCTTATAAAAAACGTAAGTCATTTTGTAGAGATAGAACACTATTCGCTTTTAGACAGGATACTTGGCAAAAAAGCCGTTTTTTACGGATGGGGCAGAAAAAAATCGGGACTTGAAGCCGTATCTTTAGCCAAAAAATACAAAACATCTTTTGTGCTTTTGGAGGACGGTTTCATAAAGTCATTTGGACTTGAGAGCAGACTGTTTCCAACATTTAGCATCGTAGAGGATGATATCGGCATCTATTATGACGCCACAAAAGAGAGTGCGCTGGAGCGCATACTGAACAGCTATGATTTCGAAAACGATAAAAAGCTTTTGGCTGAAGCTAAAGAGGCGATTTCGCTTATCACAAAACACAATATATCCAAATATAATCATGCACGTGATTTGAGGGAGGATTATTTCCCAGATAACGGTAAAAAGCGGATTTTGATAATAGCGCAAACCAAAAATGACGCCTCTTTGAAATACGGACTTTCAAGCGGGTTTTCCATGCATGAGATAATAAAAACAGCAAAAGAGGAGAACGAAGAGGCCGACATATATCTCAAAATCCACCCGCAATCGCTCAAAAATATCAAAGTATCGGATATAAATATCAACGATATTCCACCCTTTTGCAATTTGATTACAGAGGATATAAACCCGATATCTCTTTTAAAAAAGATAGATAAAGTCTATACGAAAACTTCGCAAATGGGCTTTGAAGCGCTGCTTTTGGGCAAAGAGTGTATTTGTTTTGGTATGCCCTTTTATGCGGGCTGGGGAGTAACGAAAGAGCTTGTAAAATGTGAAAGAAGGGTGCGAAAAAGAAGCGTTGAGGAGATTTTCGCCGCCGCTTATATTTTATATGCAAAATATTGCGACCCGTATAAAAACACTCCGCTCACACTGCAAGAGACGATACAAAATATTGTTCATATCAAAAATCACAACCTGCATAAAAAAGGGTTCTTTTTTGGATTTTCAGGATGGAAGCACAACTTTGTCAAGCCTTTTTTCGTAAAGGAACAGTTTGCAAAAATCTCTTTTATAAATCCTCTTTTTCGCAAAAATCATCTGAAAATCGCCTTGAAAAATGGGCTTGATGAAAACTCATTGATATATATCTGGGGCAAAAGAGCATTCAATGAAGTGGAAGAGTATGTCAAAAAACACGATATTAAAGTTATGCGCGTAGAAGACGGCTTTATAAGGTCAATAGAACTTGGCTCGGACTTGACGCGTCCATACTCTTTAGTTGTGGATAGATACGGCATCTATTTTGACGCGGCGCAAAAAAGCGAATTGGAAGAGATACTAAGTAATACTATTTTTGATGAAAGAGCGCTAAACACAGCGGAAGAAATCCGCGATTTTCTCGTAACAGAGCGCATTTCAAAATACAATATAGATAATTATAAGAGCATTAATATAAATACTGATAAAAAAGTACTTTTTGTTGTTGGACAAGTTGATGACGACGCTTCCGTCATATACGGTTCGCAAAATATGTCAAACCTCAAACTCTTAAAAACCGTACGCGAACAAAATCCGCAAAGTTATATAATCTATAAACCGCATCCCGATGTCGCGGCAAAAAACCGCATCGGAAAGTTAAGTGAGAAAGAGACTTTGCTATATGCCGACAAAATACTCAAAAACGTTTCGCTTGATTGTATATTTGAGGTTTGCGATGAGGTGCATACGATAACTTCACTGGCGGGTTTTGAAGCGCTTTTAAGAGGTAAGAAAGTCGTAACTTACGGCATGCCGTTTTATGCAGGATGGGGACTTAGCGACGATATGCTCACAAATGACAGGCGCAAAAGAAAACTAAACCTCCATGAGCTGATAGCAGGAGCTTTGATACTTTATCCACGCTATATAAGTCCCAAAAACAGTAAACTTTGTGATATAAAAACATTTTTATTGGACTTTAAAGAGGCGAAAATGAGGTATAATCACGCCAATCAAATAAAAAAAGTTTTTACATTTTTTATAAGAAACATACAATCAATATATAGAATAGTTAGTAAATGAACTCAATCGGCGCTCTGAAAGATAAAAATATTCTGTTTTTGCAAGGTCCCATGGGGACATTTTTCAAAAGGCTTGATAAGATTTTTCGCAACAAAGGAGCTAAAACCCATAAAATAGCTTTTAACGCGGCGGATTGGTTCTTTTCATGTAGAGATAATGTGATAAATTATAAGGATACGCCCAAAAATTGGAGCAAATTTATCAATGAATTTTTAATAGAAAAACAGATAGACAAAATATTTTTATTTGGAGACTGCAGATTTTATCAGAAAATCGCCATAAAAGCGGCGGATAAATTTGGCGTGGAAGTCTTTGTATTTGAAGAAGGATACATAAGACCTGATTATATAACGCTTGAAAAGTACGGCGTGAACGACAATAGTAAACTTCCAAGAACAAAATCTTTTTATGAAAATCTGCCTGAAGTTTCGGAACAGCCAAAAGCGCTTTCCATGAAAAACTCTCTTTATTGTTTAATCATAAGCGCTACGACATATTATCTGATAGCTAATGTTTTTTGGTTTTTGTATCCGCACTACATTCATCATAGGGAGTTTTCAGCCGTAAACGAGGGATTTTACGGCATAAGAAACTTTATAAGAAAAATAATTTATGCAGTAAAGGACAGAGTGTACAGCAAACGCTTCAAAACAGACCTTTCGAAAAAATACTTTTTTGTACCGCTTCAAACATACGCCGATGCACAGATAAAAAAGCATTCGTCTTTTAAAAATATAAACGAATTTATAGAGACGGTTTTGACATCATTTGCGCACTTTGCCGATAATGAGTGTTTTATCGTATTTAAGCATCATCCGCTTGACAGGGGCAGGGTGAATTATATGAAACATATAAACTCGTGCGCAAAACAGCTCGGCATTGAAAAACGCGTTGTAACACTATATGAAACGCATATACCAAATGCCTTGAAAAACGCGCTTGGAACGGTTACAATAAATAGCACTGTGGGGTTTTCGTCTTTGTATCACGGCACTCCTGTTATTACGCTTGGAAAAGCCGTGTACGATATAAAATCTCTCACATGCAAAGGTGTAAAGCTGGACGATTTTTGGCAAAATACCAAAGCGCCGGATAAAAATCTATATCAAAAATTCAGAGCGTTTTTGATACAAAATTCGCAGATA
>JAISNG010000119.1 GCA_031276365.1 Campylobacteraceae bacterium
CACATAGGAGATAGATGTATGGAAGCATATGAGATTATTAATAGCATATTAGACGAAAAACAGATTAATAAGCGTGAGCTAATAAATAAAATTAACTCTATTATTGGCGATAATATCCCAGAGCAAACGATATATTCTTATTTAAATGGCAAACGCAAAATCCCGTTAGAGCTAAGAATTCCGATTGCTAAGGCGTTGGGCGAGCCATTATCGGCTGTTTTTCAAGATAAAGCAACTATCGATTTATTAAAAGAATATATAAAAACGCCGACAAATGAGTTAAAAACCCTCATAATAAGCGAATATGCTAATTTTGACGATGTAGTTTCCTTGCCTGTCTTTGAAGCTGTGGCAGGCTGTGGAGCAGAGGGTTATTTGGAACAACTAACCTATTCGGAAAACAAAGTTGAAATTGATAAAAAAATACTCCCTGAAAATTTCAAAGCTAAAGATACGGCTATCATTCGTATTGTCGGCGATAGTATGTCCCCGTATTTGGAAGAGAACGATTGGGCTATTATTCAGTTAAGAAAAGGTAATATTGTCCTTGCCGATAGCGTTTATCTCATAGCGCACGGACAAAACGTTCAAATAAAAAGTTGTCAATTTCAGGCAGATGGTAGTTGTAAGTTATTGTCAATCAATACTATTTACCCGCCAATCATAGCCGAAACGGGCGATTGGGATATAATAGGTAAAGTAGTTGCAAGACTTAAAGTCGGCAGTTTGTTTCAAGTGAGGTGAGAGGAATGCCATACTTATTTAAACGCGGTAAAACAAAATATTATGAATAAAACAGATAACTTTTTCAGCCTTATTTCGTTGCTTCTTGGTTTGTGTGCAAATTTGATTTTTTACACACCATTTGTTTACTACCTCGTAAAAATCAAAAATAAAGAGAGCGACAGTATAGAATTTACAAGTTTTATATTTAACTATGATATATTTTTAGTTCATTCTGTTGCTATTATCATCGCCTTCGCAGCATTTTTACTTGGTATTTTTGCACTTTTTAAGAAAAGAAGTTATTGTACGCTTGGTGCACTTATCGTATCTATAAGCGTTATCGCACCTTATTTGAGCGAATATGAGAAAATATTTACGGCTTTGTTTTTGTAAGTATATATAAAAGATATAATGTGATATAATCCGAAATTATTTTTTAAAAAGTAACAGTACATGGAAGAACAACGATCGACGCTAAAATCGGCAGGCAATCTTGCGTGGCATACGGAAAATGCAGAGCAGAAACACTCAAAACTCGGGATAGCTTCGTTTATCATAGCTATTATATGTGTGTTATCTCTTTTTGCTTTGTTTGTGGTAGCTGGTATGCTGGAATCTTCGGGCGGTATAGGAGAGGAAGCGGCTATGATTGTGGGCGCGCTATTTTTCCTGTTTATTATACTTTGTATTATCAGCATTGGACTTGGCATAGCGGGACTTATCGTAAAAGGTAAAAAAGTATTTGCGGTTTTGGGATTGGTCTTTTCTGTTGGTATATTTTTGTTGTCAATTTTTCTAATAATATTGGGCTTATCTGTAATAAACAACAGTTCTGATTATTATAACTACGACGGTTCCGATTACTATTATGACGCTGATGATTTATCCGAATGATTTCTCTCAACAATATCATAGAAGCAAAAAAACGAATATCGGGCGTTGTCAATAAAACGCCGTTTGCATATGCGCCGGCATTAAGCCAAATAAGCGGTGCGGAAGTTTATATAAAAAAAGAGAATCTTCAGCTTACAGGCGCTTTTAAAATCAGAGGTGCATACAATAAAATAGCCGTCCTTGATGAAAATGAAAGAAGCAGAGGCGTTATAGCCGCGAGTGCGGGAAATCATGCACAAGGCGTTGCATACAGTGCGCGCGAATTTGACGTAAAAGCCGTTATAGTTATGCCAGAAGCTACTCCGCTTTTAAAGGTGATGGGGACGAAATCTCTTGGCGCAGAGGTGATCTTACATGGGGATAATTTTGATGAAGCATTCGCTTTTGCCGTAGGTTACGCCAAAGAGCATAATTTGACGTTTATCCACCCTTTTGAAGACAGCGAAGTGATGGCAGGACAAGGGACTATAGCTCTTGAAATGATGGATGATATCAATTCGCTTGATATCGTGGTTGTACCGATAGGCGGCGGCGGGCTGATAAGCGGCGTAGCGTCTGCTATAAAGCAGATTGACCCGAAGATAAGAGTTATAGGAGTAGGGGCAAAAGGTGCGCCTGCCTTGTGTAACTCGTTTAATGCCAAAAAAATCATCAATTCAAGTTCTGTACGTACCATAGCAGACGGTATCGCCGTAAGAGACGTAAGTTCTTACACGCTTGATACGATGCTTGAATGTGTAGATGAAGTTGTTTTGGTAGATGATGAAGAGATAGCTTCGGCAATTTTATTTTTACTTGAGCGTCAAAAACTGGTTGTTGAGGGCGCGGGAGCTGCGGGAGTAGCCGCCATAATGCATCAAAAGTTTCCGTTTTTTCCGAAAGAGAAGATAGGAACGATACTAAGCGGTGGAAATATAGATGTCCAAATGCTATCTGTCATCATAGAAAAAGGTCTTGTCAAATCTGCGAGAAAAATGACACTTATGATAACGCTGATAGATAAACCAGGCGCTCTCATGAGGCTTACTGATATTTTCAAAGAGACTAATGCCAATATCGTCAAGATAGATTATGACAGGGTTTCAACCACGCTTGAATTTGGTGATGCAAATATAACTATCACGCTGGAAACAAAAGGCAAAGACCATCAAGATAGCATAAGACACAGACTGCTTGAAGCTAAATATGATTTTGAAGAGTTGCTGTAAGTCTTTACATACTCTCTATCATATAAGCGTTTTTCAGCCGCTCATACGAAGCGGCAAATTCTTCTCTTATCTCATCGGCTAACTTTTCACCATCAACAAGCGAAGTTGCGATAAACTCATCAAGAGCGCTCAATATCTCAAAAAGCTCCGTCTCTTTGTTTTGTGGAGTGCTTTTCATGCCTATCATCGTTTCCAAAAAGACAAGTTTTCTTATCAGTTCGGATAATTTCTCCAAAGATTCGTCGGTGTTCACGCCATCCAAAAGGACAAATTTTGCCCCGTATTTGGGCGTTTCCATATCAATCCTTATGGCGCGTATCTTATCTTGTATGATAGAAGCGAAGTCAGCGTAAAGTTTTGTGTTTTCCATAAGTGGCGTTTTGTCATCTATATTATTTGTAACTCTGTTTAGCTGTTTTATCAAGATGACGATAACTATTGCCGCTATAACAATAGCTCCGAGAAGATGAGCGCTCATAAGGTTTTCCTTTGTTGTTTTTGTATGAAAGAGTTTGTTATGACAAATATCAACGAAAGCCAGATTAGTACAAATGTTACTATTCTGCTTATTGACAAAGGCTCATTATATACAAGTATCGCTAAAGATAAAGTTATAGTCGGACTTAGATATTGTATAAATCCCAAAGTTGTCAATCTTATCCTTAAAGCTGCATTGGCGAAAAGCAGAAGTGGTATAACCGTAACTGGACCAGAGAGCGCTGCAAGAAAGATTGTTGCGTCAAATGACAAATCAAGCGAGTTTGAAAAGCCCAAATATATCAGATAGCCAAGTGCAAACGGCGCAATGAGCGATGTTTCTGTAAACAATCCAACAAATGAGCTAACTCTCATGATTTTTCTAATAAGTCCGTAAAATCCAAAACTAAACGCAAGCAAAAGCGCGATACAAGGCGCACTGCCGAGTTTGATGATTTCAAGTGCGATAGCTAAAAAGGCTATGAATATGGCGATTTTTTCCAGCATGCTTGTTTTCTCTTTCAAAAAAAACATTCCAAGGACGATATTTACGAGCGGATTGATGAAATATCCGAGACTTGCTTCGGCTATCATATCATTCATCACGGCATATATATAA
>JAISNG010000038.1 GCA_031276365.1 Campylobacteraceae bacterium
TCATGGATATACTAAGAGGCGGCGCTTACAAAGCGCGGGAGATTGCCTTGCCGATGATTGAGAAGATACGCCAAAGTGTCGGAATTTACCGTTAAGGAAAAAAATGCTTGATTTAAAACTGCTTCAAAATGATTTTGATACCGTCTTTATGGCGCTTCAAAAAAAACATGTCAATCAATCACTACTTGAAGAGCTAAAAAAACTCTCCTTGACATTAAAACAAAAACGCCAATATCTGGAGTCTTTGCAAACCGAGCAAAACGCCCAAAGCAAGCTTTTTGGGCAGCTCAGACAAGAGAAAAAAGACACAGCAGAGCTGAAAGCAAAGCTTGATGCCAATAAGGAGTTGTTAGCCTCAATAAACGATGAGGTAAGAAGCCTTGAAAACACACTTTCCGATACAGCCTCAATTGTACCGAATATCCCCGACAATGATGTTCCCGAAGGCAAAGATGAAAATGACAATGTAATTTTGAAAAATGTGCTTGATGTGCCTAAATTTGACTTTACTCCAAGAGAGCATTTTGACCTTGAGCCTGATTGGATAGATTTTGAGCGCGGCGTAAAGCTTGCCAAAAGCCGCTTTAGCGTTTTGAAAAATGACGGCGCAAAACTTGAGAGGGCTTTGATAAATTACATGCTGGATTTTAACACAAAGCGCGGATTTAAGGAGGTAAACATCCCTTATATCGTCAATAAAGATTCGCTTTTTGGCACAGGACAACTGCCGAAATTTGAAGAGGATTTGTTTAAAATAGAGGGCGAAGAGCTATTTTTGATACCGACGTCAGAAGTTCCAGTAACAAATCTTTTCAGGGATGAGATACTAAACGAAGAGGATTTGCCGCTAAAGTTCACGTGTTATAGCGCATGCTTTAGAAAGGAAGCTGGAAGCGCTGGACGCGATACAAGAGGCATGATAAGACAGCATCAGTTTGACAAAGTGGAGCTTGTATCCATAACAACGCCCGAGCAAAGCGCAAAAGTCTTTGATGAGATGCTCTCCTGCGCTTCTGATTTGCTGACATCTTTGGGACTGCCGCACAGACATCTGCTTTTGTGCGGAGGGGATTTGGGATTTGGCGCGGCAAAAACAGTAGATTTGGAAGTTTGGCTTCCAGGACAAAACAGATATAGAGAGATAAGCTCCGTTTCAAATACAAGAGATTTTCAAGCGCGCCGTGCAAAAATCCGTTATAAAAGCGACAAAAAAAATATCCTCGTGCATACGCTGAATGGCTCATCTTTGGCTGTGGGAAGAACACTTATTGCAATCATGGAAAACTATCAGCTTAAAGATGGCAGCGTAAAAATACCGGATGTTTTGAGGGATTATGTAAAAACGGCAGATTTTGACATCAAAAAATAAAAATAAAACAAACTTTAATGTTTTATAGGATATTATAAAAAATTGGTTTTTAACCAAGACATTTTTTTAAGGAAGATATAACGTGAACATTTACGTTGGCAACTTGTCATATAAGATGACAGAGGAAGAGCTTGAGGCAGTTTTCGGACAATATGGTACGGTACTAAACGCAAAGATAGTATTGGATAGAGAGACAAACCGTTCAAAAGGGTTTGCGTTTGTAGAGATGGAAGATGATACTGCAGCAAATCAGGCTATTTCCGAACTCAACAATAAAGAATTTGGCGGAAGAAATCTTCGCGTAAACGAGGCTCGTCCGCGTGAAGAGAAACCAAGAAGAGCGCCTCGTTATTAATTTGCAAATGAGATAAGCTTTGAGCCTCTTGCACTTTTGTGTAAGAGGCTTTTTTTATGGCTTGAAAAATGTTTTTCACGCGAATCGCTCCAACTCCCAGCGGATATATCCATGCAGGCAATGCCCTCAATTTTATACTCACATACATATTGGCAAAACATATCGGCGCAAAAATAGAGCTTAGAATTGACGACATAGACCAAAACCGTTCAAAAAAAGAGTTTATAGATGATATTTTCAAAACACTGCGAAAACTTGGGATTGTATGGGATATTGGTGCAAAAGATACAGATGATTTTTTGCAAAATTACTCTTTTGGCAGAAAACAGGAGGCAATTTTTGCCGAACTTACCGATATCGTAAAAGCAAATCCAGACTATTTTTATATCTGCAAATGTCCGCGCGATAAACCATGTAACGGCGGTTGCGGCGCACTTGGGTTGGAGCTTACAAAAAACAAAACCGCCCTTAAAATGCGCATAAAAGACAAATTAATCGTAACGCTTGGCAGCAGGAGTGTGGATTTGGGTAAAGCGGTGGGCGATGTTACGATGTGGCAAAAAGAGGGATTTGCCTCTTATCAGTTTGCTTCGCTTTTCAGCGATGAAGAGCACGGGACAAATCTCATCGTGCGTGGATACGACCTGTTTAACTCAAGCGCGCTTCAGCTTTACATGGCAAAAGTTTTCGGTTTTAAAAGTTTTTTGAAAGCAACGTTTATTCATCATCCTTTGATTTTAGATGAAAAAGGCGGTAAACTTTCAAAGACAAAAGGCTCTTCATCGGCTTTTTCAATTGATGAAATTTTGCAAAGGTGCGCCGAAATTATTGGCATCAAAAGCTCTCAAAAGATAGAGAATATACATGAAATTTTATCGTTTAAAAATGAGTTGGACAGATATCTAAACGAACGAGGAGCGAAACTTGAGCAGTGCGTTGGTGATTGAAGGCGGAGGTTTAAGAGGGCTGTACGGCGCTGGCGTTGTAGATTTTTTTGCGCAAAAAAAGCTTTCGTTTCAGACGCTTATCGGCGTTTCCATGGGAGCTTGCAATTTGTCAAATTTTATCTCAAAACAACCTTGGCGAAATTTTGCCGTGCCGTTTCGTTTTATAGACGACAGACGATATTTATCATATGCAAGATGGCTTTGCGGCGGGGATTTGTTTGGCATGAAGTTTGTTTTTGAGACTGTTCCTTTATGTATTGACATATTTGATTTTGAGACTTTCAGCATGCGCGAAAACCGCTTTTTTATAGTTGCGACAGAGTGCGAAAGCGGCGAAGCGGCTTATTTTGACAAATTTGACACAAGAGAGGATTTTGCGCAGATACTAAAAGCCTCATGCTCTTTGCCGTTTGCCGCTAAAAAAGTGAGTTACGGTGGAAAAACATTCCTTGATGGCGGTATAAGCGACCCGATACCGCTGCACTTTGCCCAAAAACAAGGAGCGCGCAAAATCGTTTTTATCCTCACTCAACCTAAAAACTATAGAAAAAGCGCGGTGAAATTTGCCCTTTTTGCGAGACTTTTTTATCCTGCCGCGCTTGTAAAAACTTTGAAAAACCGTCATGAAAACTATAATAAAACAGTACTTGAGATAAATGAGCTGGAAGAAAAAGGCGAGATTTTTGTTATCCGTCCAAGTGTGCCGCTTCCTGCCGCAAGAGTTGAGCGCGATAGGAAAAAGCTTAAAGCAACTTATGAACAGGGCTTTTTGGACGCGCAGGAGCGATATGAGGATTTGATGCGATATTTGAAACGGTAATTTGTCTGCTGATTTTCACACTCTTTTATCTGTTTTTATTTCACAATTAAAAATTATACACGCTATTAATTTGCACTTTTTACAATACATTTATAACGATTGATAGCGATAGAATGAGTGGTTTTGCTTACTTTTTAAACTATTTGCCCGCGCAAAATGGTGTAAAATGACAATAGCGCAGCATATTAAACGGCAATTACTGTTTAGTTAGAACCATGCAATGCTTTATAAAATCCGTCAGTTTTATTTATAAGCTTTTCATGAGTTCCGCTTTCAACGACTTTGCCGTCTTTTATGACTATGATTTTGTCGGCGTTTCTGATAGTTGAAAGACGGTGGGCTATCACGATGACAGTTCGGTTTTTCATCAAATTGTCAATGGCTTTCTGAACGACCGCTTCGGATTTGTTGTCAAGCGCGGAAGTTGCTTCGTCAAGTATGACTATGGGCGCGTTTTTCAAAAATGCTCTTGCTATAGCGATGCGCTGTTTCTGTCCGCCTGAGATTAGCACGCCGCGCTCTCCTATCTGTGAGTCAAGACCATCTTTTAATCCGTTTATAAACTCATCCAAACAGGCGCTTTTGATGACAATGTTTAACTGCTCTTCGGTTACATTCTTATCAAGGACGATATTTTCCCGTATTGTGCCGGAAAAGAGAAAATTATCCTGAAAAACTACAGCCATATGTT
>JAISNG010000081.1 GCA_031276365.1 Campylobacteraceae bacterium
GAAGCAGTGCGCCGCCCGTTGGCGGGATATTTTCAATACCATGTATATTTGTCTTATATCCTATCTTCAAAATCGGAAAAAGCAAAATTCTTGCAAACAAATGCGGCACTTGCTTGATGGCAAATAAAGCTCCCAAAAACGCTATAAGCGAAGTTATGAAAAAAAGCTGCGTAGTAGAAAGATTAAGAAGGGCAAATAGTACCGTTAAGCTTAAAAATAGGAACATTGAGCAGTTTTGTACAAAGTTGTTTCCCGCCAATATCTTGCCCATATTTGCATTGCTTGAAAAGTATTGGATGACAGAGTTTAGCGGGACTATAAAAAGTCCGCCGAAAAATCCAAATATCAAAGAGTAAAATCCCATCAAAACCGCATATTCGGCAAACGTCATACCGCAAAGTGCGGCAAACATTCCAAGCGCGCCTATAGGTATGATGCCAAGTTCAATATGTCTTTTTGAGCAGATACCTGCAATGATTGAGCCGCTTATCAATCCTATCGCGCTTACGGCTAAAATGCCTTGAGCGACAACCGCGCTATCGTCTCCCGTTATCATTTTGTAGTGCGCGGGAAACGCCGCTAAAACCATTTGCGAAATTCCCCAAAAGATGCTAAGACCTATAATGCTAAGCCAAATATCTTTATTGTTTGTGAGTATTTTCAGATTTTTTCTGATATATTTTAACTTCAAATACTCTTTAAAATCAAATTTTTCCTTTACGTTCTCCGCATCAAAAAACGGTATCTTAAAGGCAAAAAACGCCTCTAATGAGCTTAAAACCACAAGTAAAACCCCAATAGGCATCATGAGCGATAAAATAGCGTCAGGATCGGTACTGTCCGTTATATAGCATTTTTCAAAAATAACCGTAAATACGAAAATGCTAAAAAGCATAGCTATGATGGTAAGCGCTTGAATAACGCCGTTTGCGAGGCTGAGTTTTTCAACTCCGGCAAAACGTTTTATAAGTCCGTATTTGGCGGGCGAATAAAACGCGCTTTGCATAGCCAGCAAAAACGTCATAGCAAAAGCAAAGACAAACCAGCCTTGAGAATATGCGAAAAGTATCAGCAAAGTAAGCACAATTGCCACGAGAGTCGCGTATCTGATGACTGACGTTTTTGAAAATTTGTCGTTTATAAAACCAGCTGGAGAGAATAAAAATATAAACGGAAGCAGTATCATCGCGTTTATAAGAGCCGTCAAAATCACTAAAGTACTGCCGTTAAAGCTTTTCAGCAAAATGTTTTGAATGGTTATTTTGTGCGCCAAGTCAACAGAAGCGTTTATGAACATGATAAGTATAAACGGTAAAAAACCGCGAATTTTCAAAAGCTGCAACATTTGTATCCTTAATCGTTATAATATAAAAAAAGCCTATTTTACCTTTTTAAAGTAAAACAGATGATAAAAAATATCTTTTGCGGATTTAATTATCTTTTTTTTGGTGTTTTTTAAGCTTTCACGCGCTACATTTTGCAAATATCTTTATAAAGGTCAAAACAATGAAAATCGCGGCTTTACAACAAAAATTTCACGGCAGTAAGAAAAAGACGGTAGAGTATACATGCAAAGCCATAGAAGAAGCGGCAAAAAATGGTGCAAAGTTTGTAGTTTTGGGCGAACTTCATCAGGATAGATATTTTTGCATCAATGAAAATACGGACAATTTTGATTTGGCGGAGGATTATGAAAAAGATTTGATATTTTGGTCTGATATAGCCAAAAAAAACAGTGTGGTTTTAGTCGCATCACTGTTTGAAAAACGCACTCTTGGGCTTTATCACAACACAGCGGTTATCTTTGAAAAAGACGGCAGGATAGCGGGAAAATACAGAAAAATGCACATTCCCGACGACCCTGCGTTTTATGAGAAATTTTACTTCACGCCGGGCGATTTGGGATTTGAGCCGATAAAAACAAGTGTCGGCAAAATCGGGCTTTTGGTTTGCTGGGATCAATGGTATCCCGAAGCGGCAAGACTTATGGCGCTAAAAGGCGCGGATTTGCTCGTTTATCCTACGGCTATCGGCTGGTTTGACGATGACTGTGATGATGAGAAAAAACGCCAGCTTGAAGCGTGGATAACGATACAGCGTTCTCACGCGATAGCAAACGGCTTGCCTCTAATTTCTGTCAATAGAGTTGGCAAAGAGTCCGACGACAAAGGCGTTTTGGACGGCATACGCTTCTGGGGAAATTCATTTGCCGCAGGCGCGCAGGGAGAGATTTTGGCATCGGCTGATGATGGAGAAGAGATGATTTTATACGCCGATATAGACTTCAAAAGAAGCGAAAACGTAAGGAGAATCTGGCCGTTTTTAAGAGATAGGCGCATAGACGCGTATGCAGGGCTTACAAAAAGATTTATTGACTAATTTTTAAAAACGTTTTGAAATAAAAATAGTTTAAATACACTGTTGCAAATACGCCCGAAACGTACTTGAAGCCAGAGTAAAATTGTTTAAAAATCTCAAATTTGAGGCAAATTTTGAATTTTAAACCACATGATGCGGAGTAAAACCAAAGTTATCGTCTCCGTCTGTTATGCACTGATTTTGAGCCTTGTTACATGAGGTAAAACTGCACAAATATTCGCCATCCTTTTGTCAGTATGTTATTTAGAAAGCTACATGAT